>VBPK01000068.1 GCA_005877225.1 Nitrososphaerota archaeon | reverse complement strand
CGCGCCACCATCGCCTTTCCCTTCATTATCGAATCGAGAACCTCTCTCTTTAACTCACCTACGCTGTCGAGTAAGCCAAGGACGTAGGCCTCCGGACTTGAGTTGAGCGTAGAGATGGACGGTACGGGTCTGCCACCTATGAGCGCGAAGACGACAGAGGCCTCGACGAACTCGGCCTCCGGGGGGACTAGATAACGCAAAAGTTGGGCGGATGCCGTTCTCTTCAGCCCTCCCAGGATTCTTCGCGCTGTTGCGAGTTCGCTGGCCGCTTCTGCTTGCTTGTCGTTGTGAAGATTGATTATGCACCTAGAGCAAGATGCGATGACGTCACGACTCTCCTTGATGAGCCTCTCGCGTCGGGCCGCCAGGTCCTGTAAGGAGCCCTCGACGCTCCTGAGCGAAGCCTTGACTTTCTCCAAACATCATCTCTTCCCCGAAGGGGAGTCATAAGCTTAACTTGCGTCTCAAAGACTTATGTGAGGAGGGTAAGGGCTCCGGATGTTTGCCAAATGAGAGGGTAGGGGCTCTAGCCGAGACCTCCGCTACGGGGCTGCTCTGGGGAACATCCTTTCCCGTAATCGAGTTTGGGATAGCCTCGGGAATAGACCCAAGAGTCTTCGCCTTCCTCAGGTTCGCCCTCGCGGCCCCAATCATGATCGCGTTCGCACGGGTCTACGGGAAGCCTTTGTCGGCGGGTTTGAGGACGAAACCCGTCTGGATTCTAGGCTTCCTGAACGCCGTTGGATTTCTCTGCCAGTTTCTCGGCCAGGCCCACACGGCCGCGTCGGTGGCAGCCCTCTTGGTCAACCTGTCGGTTCTAATAGCCGCGATAGGAAGCGCGGCGCTCCTCGGGGAGAAGTTCACGGGAACGAAGGTCGTTGGGACTGTCCTCGCGGTGGGAGGGATATTCCTGCTGACGACGAGGGGCGACTTCGGGCTGATCACCGGAAGTCAGCTGACTGGTGACCTCTTCTACCTGGCCTCGGCGAGTTCATGGGGCGTCTATATCATCTACAACAAACGAAAGACAGACGAGAGAAGATGGGACCCGCTCGGCGTGGCGTCGCTGACGATTCTCTCGACCGCCGTCTTTGTAGCGCCAGTGATGTTAACCGTGGGACCGGCGGAGCTATTGATGACCGAGGGGGAATGGGGGTTGATTCTCTACACCGCGCTTCTTAATACCGCAATCCCATTTGTTCTGTATCAGAGAGGCTTGAGGTATCTCACCGCGACGGTGTCGTCGATGCTGCTGATGCTGGAGATTGTTACAGCTATGGGCATCTCAATTCTTCTTCTCGGCGAGCTGCTCGACCTCCCATCCCTGATCGGGGCTATCTCGATTCTCTCCTCAATTTTTCTGGTATCTCGAGTCGGCGGAAGCGGCGAGAGCTTATCCATCAGGACGCCCAGCGGCCTCGCAAGGGGGGGAACGTCTAGTTGGTCATGAGCAGGTACGAGAGAGGACGCGCCAGGGAGTACAGGGCGATGATAATGCTTCGAGACGAGGGGTGGTACGTCGCCAGAAGTGCCGCCTCCCACGGTCCCGTCGACCTCTTTGCCGCAAAGAAGGGCAGGATACTCCTCATTCAGGTGAAGAGCGGAGCTGCGCGAGTCAAGAGGGGAGAACTAAAGCAACTTATCGAATGGGGAAGGAACTTTGACGGCGACGCCGAGGTCTGGCACTTCAAGGGAAGAGGTGTCATCCAGAAGAGAAGGATACATCGAGGCAGCCGCGAGGGTCCGCCATGAAGGTGAGATGCTACTTCTGCGACGCTGAGATCGAGGGGAGCGGGCATCCATTCAAGATCGGACACAAAGAGGAGGTAGTCTGCGAAGAGTGTTTCGTGAAGTCGGTTAACAGGAGAAGAGTGAAGGAGGATGAAGAGAAGTCAAGTTGAGACGAGGATCCCGGTTAGGTACATGAGAATCATTCCCAGAACCACTCCGAGGAGTGTCCTCTCCGTCCTCGAAGCCACGTAGGCGAGCCTGACAAGCTGGAAAATCACGTACAGGAGGGCGCCTCCTGCGACTGAGAAGAAGAGAGAGCCGATCGCCTGGGAGTAGGCAACGAAGCCGAGCATGCTTCCGAGAATCGTAGGGAAGCCCGCGAGAAAACCCATGGCCAGAGGCTGCCTGATTCTGAGGGGCAAGGAGGCGACGGGGGCGACCATCCCGAATCCCTCCGTTGCGTTGTGAAGCGCGAAACCGACGACGAGCACGGAGGTGAGGGCTAACTCCCCCGCGGAGTAAGCAGCCCCTATCGCGAGACCCTCCCCCAGGTTATGCATCCCCAAGCCGACCGCGATCATGTAAGCAGTGAAGAATCGCGCCTTCTCGCGCTCTCCCGCAACCCCTTCCTGGTCGACGATAGCGACAGCGTCGACTCGACCCCTCCGCGCGGCTGCGAGGGGGGCGAAGACACCAAGCGAAAGGCCAACGACGAAGAGTAATGAGTTCAAACCCGGACTCCCGGCCAGTCGAACCCCCTCCCCGGTGACGTCGACGAAGAGGAAGAGAAGTATCCCTAGGGAGATACTCACAATCAGGCTGCGCCAACTCTCTGGGATGCGTCTCATGAACCAGAGAGGAACAAGCCCGAGGTAAACGGGGAGCAGCCCTGCCACAGCTCCTAGCCCGGCCGCGAAGAAGAGACTCGCCAAAACGGAACGAGCCCCCAATTATAACATATGTTATTTAAGGCAGACTGGGAAGGTGCACGTTCGTCTTCGGCGGATGCTGCCGTCGAGAGGATGATGACAGCATCGCAGTCTTCGGTGAGAATCGTGCCTAGCGTTCTCGAACTCGTCGGGCGTGTCAAGCCAACTTCGTGACGTTAGGGACCTGTCTTTCGGGCTGTGTGAGTATTACATTTCCATCTTCGATGACGAAGCCAGTCGTGAGAACCTCCGAGACGAACCTGCAGACCTGCTTTGGGCGGGAAGTTCGTGACGCAGAGAACTTGCCGACCCACCAGCTCCTCTGTTCGGTAGAGACGGGTGAGTTGCGCGCTGGACATCTTGATTCCGATGTCACCGAGGTCTATCCAGAGCTTGTAGGCCGGTTTCCTCGCGTCTGGAAACTCCTCCGCCCTAACAACGGTCCCTACTCGGACCTCAACTCGTTCAAAGTCTTCCCACGAGAGTTGAGGCATTCATGTCGTCGAGCCCTCTGGCGGCTTAAAGCTTCTCGATGGCTGACCTCTCTTCATCCCTCAGCTTTCGGCGGATACTCGCCTGCCTGAATCGAAGTTTTTCCTCTGCTGTTTCGAGGAGAAGCTTCGGGACGGGGGTAGGCCGGCCCTTTGAATCGAGCGCGACGTAGGTAAGGTAGCACGACCCTGTCCTAACGGACCTTCCAGTTCGCGGGTCCTGCGCCTCGATCCTAACACCCACCTCCATCGAGGTCGTTCCCACGAAGTTTACCGCGGCTTTCAGTATCAAGAGGTCGCCGATGTAGACGGGGGCATAGAAGTTCATCCTGTCGATGGAAGCGGTCACCACGTTCGTTGCTGCGTGGCGGGATGCCACTATCCCAGCTATCTCGTCCATGTACTTCATGATTGAGCCACCGAAGACGTTTCCGGCGATGTTGGCGTCTGTGGGCATCATTAGACGATAAGTGATCATGGCGGACTCGGAGACCCTCTTTGCCGCCAGCCGCCCCTTCCGCATCTGGCGAGTCAGAGGTGGGGAGACGTTCATAAACGTAATTTCTCTTGGCCGCACAGGTGGAGTACATCACGCCAGAGCAGATTATGAAGGAGGAGGCACGCGCCGCAAGCCTTGGGATTGGCGTCGGGAAGTTGATGGAGAACGCGGGGTCGGAAGTCGCGCTAGAGGTGGAGAGAAGGTATGGTCCCCTCTTCGGAAAGCGAGTTCTCGTGGTCGCGGGAAGCGGCAACAACGGCGGCGATGGCTTCGTCGCAGCCAGACACCTCGCGGCGAGAGGGTCGAAGGTGAAGGTCCTCCTCCTCTCGAGCCCCGAGGCCATAAAGACGAAGGAGGCGGAGACCAACTGGAAGAGACTGAGCGAGAGTGCGGTGGAAATGCTTGTGGCTCGGGACGGCAGCGAGCTGTCGAGGCTGGGGAGCGAGTTCGAGCGGGCCGAGATCATAATCGACGCGATATTCGGAACGGGAATCAGGGGTGAGGTCAGGGAACCCCATGCGACAGCGATTAGACTCTTGAACGCATCCAGAGCGAAGAAGGTCGCCCTTGACATCCCCTCAGGACTCGACCCCCTTACGGGGGAGGCGAAGGGGACGACGGTAAAGGCTGATGTCACGATAGCTTTCCACAAAGCCAAGGTCGGGCTGAAGAGGCGGAGCGAGTTCACAGGCCAGGTCGTCGTCGTCCCGATAGGAATCCCATAGCATGTTCGTCATTCAGATAAAGGTGGGGCGAATGGAGAACTTCGTCTACCTCCTCGGGGACCCGTTGGCGAGGGAGGGGCTCGTGGTAGACTCTGGCTGGGAGATTCAGCCTATCCTCGAGGCCGCCGAGAGTGCGGGGACGAGAATAAAGTACGTCGTTGCGACGCACGGTCATTTTGACCATACGACGACCCTTCACGAGCTGGCAGAGAAGTGTGGTGCAGAGGTGCTGATTCACGAAAACTCGTCTCTCGGAGGTGGCAGGCGACTGCGCGGCGATGACCAGATTTTGGTGGGAGAGGAGAGTGTGAGGGTCATCCACACGCCGGGACACACAGAGGACAGCATCTGCCTCTACGACGGGAAAAACCTCTTGACGGGCGATACGCTGTTCATCGGAGGCTGGGGGAGGACAGACCTGCCGGGTGGTTCCGCCGAGAAGTTGTTCGCGAGTCTTCACGGCTCGATAATGAAGCTTCCAGACACGACTGTCATCTACCCCGGCCACGACTACGGAAGGGTGACTCATCGCATACTGGGGGAGGAGGCCAGAAGCAACAAAGCCCTCCTCGCGAGGGACCTCAAGAGCTTCCTGAGGCTATCCTCCTAGAACGGAGCAGTTTGGTTAGCAGCGAGAATGCGACGTTTCCGCCGCTCACGACAAGGACAACCTTCTTGCCATCGGCTAACTTCAAGGAGTTCTTCACCGCCGCCAGTGGCGCCGCCCCTGAAGGCTCGACGAGTAGTCTGGCTGTCAGCATGAGGTCGATCATAGCGTCTTCGATTTCAGCGTCTGAAACCAGGGCGATGCTGTCGACGTATCTCGAGACGATATCAAAGGTCAGCCGCCCGGGAGTCGCCTGCATCCCGTCGGCAATCGTAGGACGCCTCTTCACCCCGAGTCTCTTCCCCTGCCTGACTGATTCGTACATCGAGGGGGAGGCGGTGGTCTGGACGCCGTGGACCGATGCGCCATCGAGAAGACTCTTGAGGGCGATCGAGATACCCGAGATCAAGCCGCCTCCGCCTATCGAGACCACGGCTGAGCCGAGGTCGGGCGCCTGCCGAGCAATCTCGAGGCCACAGGTCCCTTGCCCAGCGACCACGTCCCTGTCGTCGAATGCATGGATGAAGGTCAGATGCCTCCTCGAGGCGATCCTTCTCGCGCTTAGGTAGGTGTCGTCGTAGGAGGCGCCGCTTCGAATTATCTCAGCACCCTGCTCCTCGATGGCCGCGACCTTCTGAGGGTTTGCCTTCGTCGGGACACAAACAGTCGCGTCGATCCCGAAGACCCTCGAGGCATAGGCGACCGCGAGCCCATGATTTCCCGAGGAGGCAGTAATCACCCCTCGTCGAACTGAACTGTCGGGGAGCGAGAGAATCTTGTTGAGGGCGCCCCTGATCTTGAAGACCCGGATCGGCTGGAAGACCTCCAGCTTGAGGTAAACTTCTCTCTTGATTAATTGCGAAAGCCTTGGGGAGAGCTCCAGGGGTGTGGGGGGGACGTACTTGCTGATTCTGCTCTCTGCAGCCTCACTATCCTTCAGTGTGACCTGTTGCTTCAGGCCTCTTCACTCCTGACGAGCGGAACAAAGACGCACGGACACACCGGTCGAGTCGACAAGTAACCTGCACGGTCCTTCACCACTCTTGTAAGAATCTGAGCTGGAGAGTCTCCCAGGGGTAAGAGGAGGACTCCTTCTCGGCGGAGCTGACGAACTGGAAAATCCGGAATTCGCGATGTCGCCGCGGTGAGTACTACCCGGTCGTAGATCTCCTCCGCTTCGAATGGAGGCCAGCCCTTCGAGCCATCGCCATGGTGTATCTCAACTATCTTCTCGAGTCCGGCGCGCCTGATGTTTCTCGTCGCGAACTCAACCAACTCCTCGATCAATTCGACGCTGACCACACTTCCTCGAGCTCCCACGATACTAGCGATGCAGGCCGCGTTCCAGCCGCTCCCGCAACCTATCTCCAGTACCTTCATCTCCGCTCGAAGGTCGAGTTCTTCCAGCATCATCACGACCATGTGAGGTGCGGATATGGTCTGGCCTGTCCTTCCGAGGGGGAGGGGCCAGTCCACATACGCCTCGTCCCGGTAGCCGTCCCAGACGAAGAGCTCGCGTGGTGTTGAGAGCATCGCTTCCCGGACGGCGCCAGTGCGGAGAACTCCCTCCCGCTCCAGCCTGCTGAGAAGCGAAGCGTTGGTGGGTATCTCCCTGGTCAACCCAGCCACTTCTCCAATGATTCAGACCTGGTCGACTCGACCTCTACAAGCCTCTTCATCGCCGCCTCGACCCTCTCGAGGGAGAAGGAGTGCTCGTCGACGAGGAAGGAGATTACCTTCTCCCTGTTTACCCTCCCCCACTGCGGCTTGACTCCCTTCTGGGCGGGTGGCTCGAGGAAGATATTCCTTATCGAGTTGTAATCGATCGCAGAGATGGCTTCCTTCAACTCAGGTATCTCCTCGAGACGCTTGTACTGCCTTATGAACTTCAGTGCTCTGACTGGACCTACTCCCTGAAATCCGTCGGGGTTGAAATCGGTCCCGAGGAGGATGGCGAGGTCCACCAGCTGCTCACGAGTCAACCCGAGCTCGCGAAGAGCGTTCGAGAGGACTATCCGCTCGGGTTGGACGTTGATGAAGATTCCCTTGCTCGGCAGCTTTCGCCTTCCGGAGATGGTTATGTTCCTGATTAGGACGGGCGCACCGAAGATAAGAGAATCGTGGTCTTGAGACGCTACACCGTTCACGGTCCCCTCCGCCGCCATTACTGCTGCCTGCGCCTCACCCTCCGAGGGCGCGTCTACCCACGGAAGACCCATCGCATCGAGGAGTAACTTTGCCTCGGCGACCATATCGCGTCGAAGGGTGGTCGAAGCCTCAGCGTACTTCCTCGCCGCGGGAATATCCCCTGCTTGAATGGCCCTGACGTACTGCACCTGCGCCTCCCTCCGCTGATTCGACCTCCTCTCAATCTCAGTCGCCTTCAGCTCTGGCGGCTTGCCGTCAAAGATGTAGACCAGCTTCATTCCGAGCTCGAGTAGATTCAGGCTCCTGTAAAAGAGGCCGCTGAGGTGAGAGGTGACCCTCCCGCTCGAGTCCTTCAGGTGCTCCCCGCTCGCTCCCCTGATTATCGCCAGGAATTGGTAGAGGGTGTTGTATGCATCGACCGCGAGCTTCCAGCCAGAAAGCTGCTCCAGCTCCACCTTCTCTCTCGGAATAATCTCTCCAAGGTCGACACCCATGTCGCGACTTGGTCGACCCGAAGGCGGATTAATACGTTAACTGGCTCGGCTCTTCAGGGGATCCTCGGGGGGCTTCTCGACGACCTCGATCCTCCTCTTCTCTTTCGCAATCCAGCGTATGCTCACCAACCCGAGAATCTCGAGATGCATGAGGACCTTGTTCAACTCGTTTACAGAACACTTGTTCCCGTTCTTGTTTAGAGCCACGAGTAGCTCTTCGTCACTGGCGCTCTTCTCCTCCTTTAACCATTCGTATGCAGTGAATTTTAGAGGTGCCCGCATGCTTGCTTCACGTTCTGAGAACAGACAGGAGTAACGAGATGTCTCTCGAGTGGTATAAAAGCTCTGCTCACGCGGGCTCTATTCGGAGCCTCCGGCGGGATTCCTATCGTCCATCTCAAAACGCCCTGGTAATTCGACGTCCTTCACGACGTACTTCACCTTCGACTCATCGACCAACCTCTTGATCTTTCTCTCGGGCGTCTGGAGTTGCGACCCCCTCTTCTTGAACTCTATGAAATGAAGTTCGTCCTCCTTCACTCCCAGCAGGTCGAGGGAGGCCTGCTTCGAGGTCGTCGATAGGAGAATGACTTGCTCGTACTCTTCGAGAGAAGCAAATGTGCCGAGAAGCTGGTACATGTCGCCCCGGACCTGCCTCCCTCCCATCTCGTAGGCCTTGGTCTGCCTTTCCTGCCACTTGCGACGGTAAAGAAGGGCGAGGTAGAACGCGAGGCCTGAGACAAGGATAAGGAGAAGCACGAATGTTGCAAGGAACACCTCGAGGGTGGTCATGGCAGAAGACGCCAGCCTGCGAGCTTATGGGGTTTCTGCAACCCCACGCCCCTCCCCTGCGGGCTAGCGCGGCGGCAGTCTGCTCGACATTCTGCTGACGCCGATCGTCTCATACTGTCCTACGAGAGGAGCCGAGGAGACGAGCCTCTCCACGGTTTCGATGCTCCCTTCTTTTTCGGGTGCGACGATGTCAAGGACCGCCGCAGAGATACCGAAGGCTATCGGCTCGACGCTCTTGCCCCTCAGTTGGGCTTCGGAGCCGAGGTTCTTCTTAACCGAGTCGACTACCTTCTCGATGTCCACGCTGGCGTCTGATGGGAGCACCTTGACCCTGATGACGTACGAGCCCATTTGGGTCACTAGGGGCCCTCGAGACCGCAGTTGGTGCACTTGTACCTGCGGGTGAATTTTCTGCACTTCTGGCACCGCCAGATGAGAACTTCGTGGCAGTTGGGACAGGAGAACTTCACCGCCTTCTCTCCGGGGGTTACAGGCCTGTTGCAAGAAGTGCAGAGAGGTAGCGTGATACTTTCTTGAGACATTGTCCTAAGCCCTCGATGGCTTGAAGATATACATTGCTAGGAGCGGGGGGAGAGAAGTTGCCTTACCTCGGCCGACGCAACCAGCCTCGCCAGTGTGAAAAGCCCCACGACCCCGAGAGCGGACAGAAAGGCGGTGGCGTGAAAATCGAAGTCTGACTTGCCAAGCCGCGCGAGGAGCTTTGGAGACGATAGAGTCGAAATGAGGAGGTCGACCTCCCTGTTCGACAGCCTCTCGAATACGCCCCTCAGCCTCATCATCGCTCTCATCTCTTTCTCGAAGGTCTCCCTCCATTCCCTCTCGTACCCCTCCAGCCGTGACGGGTCGTGTGAGTGGACCGACTCGGCAACCCACTTTGCCGCGATTACCCCGCCCCCAATAGAGGTCGTTATTCCTCCCGCAGTCGTGGGCTTGACCTGCCCCGCTGACTCGCCGACCCACACCTTCCGCCCTGAAACGAACCTCCCCGCAGGACCACCCACGTAGATGGGTGCGGCGACCCTTCTGATGACCTTGTGCGGTCTTGACTCCAACAGGGCGTCGAGGGCCTTGAACGGGTTGATCCCACGCCCGGCTGCCCCGACTTTTGCCCTCCGCGCCCCATAGGGGATGGTCCAAGCGAAGAATCCGGGATATCTCGCCTGGTCGACGAAAACCTCCACTCTGCCCTCCTCGACCCAATCGGCTTCGACCTCGTACTTCGCCGCAGGGAGGATCCCGCCCGCTGGGGCGGAGGCCGGCCCGGTGGCGTCAATCAGGTAGTCGGATTCGTATGTTTGACCCGCATCAACAGTCACCAGTTCGCCTTTCTCCGCGGCGCGTTGAACTCTGAGGCCCGTCTTGATTATTGCCCCCAACTCGGAGGCATTCTCTGCGAGCTGCTTGTCGTACCGACTCCTGTCAATGACTACGACCTCGAGCGCGCGAGCGTCGACACTGCATTCGGGGCCAGAGGGAGGGTGAATCACACCCTCTCTCACGGAGCTCTGGATGGCTCCCCCCGAGGGAGCTAACCCGTACCTGCTCAAACCTCTCAGACTCACTAGCCCATCACACTTCTCCGGTTCGCCAATTTCATCGTGCTCTTCAAGCACCAGGACGCTCAGCCCCCGCTTCGCCGCCTCGCCCGCGAAGCTGAGCCCTCCCACGCTCCCCCCGACAACGATGGCATCGAACCTTGACAAAGTACGGGAACGCAACCCTTAACCCGAGCTCTAATAATCGTTGAATCGAAGCAAGATTCACCGTTTGAAGCAGGTGATCGTCGTGAGGTCAGATCTCAGGATGGGAAAGGGGAAACTCGCCGCGCAGGTGGCGCACGCTTCAATCTCAGCGGCCGAGGAGGCGATGACGCGGAGCGAGCGGTGGTACCGTGACTGGAAAGTGGAGGGACAGGCCAAGATTATCCTGAAGATAGGAAGCGAGGCAGAATTGAAGGAGCTGCTTCGGAGGGCGAGAGCGATGCATCTTCCAGCGGCACTCATTCAGGACCGAGGCTTGACCCAGCTCGAGCCGGGGACGACGACCTGCCTGGGGCTGGGCCCCGCACCCGACGACCTCCTTGACAAGCTCACCGGGAATCTAAAGCTTCTTTGAAGTCGAGACCACCGGCGGTCGAGGTTCAGGTGGGAATGGGTGTCTACGCTACGGAGAGCCCCCCGTGCCGAGCCAGGATGCGGGTCTCTGACGACGATTTCAGGGTCACCGAACTGGCGAACTTGGAAGACCTCAAACCGGAGGAGAGCCCCGGGGCCCTCCCCGTCTACAGGCTTGAGAAGAGGGGGACTGATACCCTCCACGCGGCAAGGAGGGTATCGAGACACCTTGAGAGTCGCGTGAGCTTCGGCGGAATGAAGGACAAACACGCCGTGGCTACCCAGTACCTCAGCCCTACGAGCACTCGCTCCAGGAGACCGGAGCTGATTGAAGAGCCGTCATTCAAGGCGGAGTTGATTGGTTATATCGCTCGCCCGTTCTCTCGCCGGAGGGTTCTCGGGAACTCCTTTGACATCACTCTCCGCGATGCCTGTGATGAGATTAAGGCGAGGATTGAAGAGGCCTACAGCCTCTGCGGGCAACGCCGCCTCCCGAACTTCTTCGGGCTTCAGAGGTTCGGCACGAGGGACCCGGTCACTCATCTGGTCGGACACGCTCTGGTTGGCGGCGATTTCGAAGCGGGAATCCGATGCCTTCTCAGCGAGCCGAGGGCGGGGGAGGAGGCTGTCGTCAGGGAGGCGCGCGTCATGGCCGCGAGTGGGATGTACGCCGAAGCCCTCCGGGCGTTCACGGAGAGGCAAGACCTGGAGAGGATGGCCGTAAGGCGGCTAGTGGAAAAACCGGGCGACTTCCTGGGCGCCTTCAGGGCGCTTCCACTCGCGATCCGAAGGTTTTTCGTCCACGCCTATCAATCATACCTCTTCAACCGGTCCCTGACGAAGGCTCTTCTCGGCTCTCTCGACATCTCGACCGCTGTCGCCGGAGACAACTGGACACAGTTGGCCCCAGACGGTCTCACGGTAGGGGAGGTGCGCGGGGCGAGGGAAGAGCCCATCGCGGGCGCCCTCCCTCTCATCCAGCTCGTGGGGTATTCGTACCGCGACTATGGATCGAGGTTCGACCGGGCCGTGATGGAGGTTCTCGAGGAAGAGGGGGTCACCCCGCGAGAATTCTACGTGAAGGATGCGCAGGAGATAAGCGCGGAGGGAGGGTTCAGGAGAGCACCGCTGACCGCTAGGGGTCTGAGCTACCAGCTGTCAGGCATGAACGCCACCCTCTCTTTCACACTCGCGAAGGGAGAGTACGCGACCACCCTGCTGCGGGAGATCCTGAAACCGTCGGAACCATTTTCGACAGGATTCTGAGGCCAACGCTTTATTACCCTTAAAAATTCGCAGCACATCCGACGCCTCCTTGGATGCATATGACATCACGATAGTAGGCGCGGGACCCGCCGGTCTCTTTGCCACGTTCTACGCTGGCTTGAGGCAGATGAAGGTGAAACTGATCGACGCGCTTGAGGAGGTGGGTGGGCAGGTTGCCGTCCTCTACCCCGAGAAGTACATCTACGATGTCCCGGGTTTTCGAAAGATTCTCGCGAAGGAGCTGGTGAAGAGCATGGTGGAGCAAGCATTCCAGTTCAACCCCACCGTTGTCCTCGGGGAGAGAGTCCTCTCGATAAGAAAGGTCGACGGCGGTATCTTCCAACTCGACACAGACAAGGCTAGAAGCCATTACTCCAAGACGGTTCTGGTCACGGCCGGGGTCGGGGCCTTCTCGCCCAACAAGCTGGATGCCCCGGGAGTCGCTGAGTACGAAGGAAAGGGAATATTCTACTTCGTGAAAGACAAGCAGCTCTTCAAGGACAAGAGACTCCTGATCGTGGGTGGCGGAGACTCGGCCGTCGACTGGGCGCTCAACTTCAGCAACTGGGCGAAGAAGGTAACTCTCGTGCACCGCCGCGACGTCTTCCGTGCGCACGAAGGGAGCGTCGCGGAGCTGATGAAGTGTGGGGCCGAGGTCAAGCTGTTCTATGAAGTGAAGCGCGTCATCGGTGACGGGAAGTGGGTGAAGAAGGCCGTCATCTACGACAACAGGACGAAGGAGGAGACGACGATCGATGTCGACTCGATTCTTGTCAACATAGGGTTCAGAGCCGACCTCGGCCCGATTCGAAACTGGGGGCTGGAGATCAAAGGACGAGAGATTAAGACCAACGGGAGGATGGAGACGAACATCCCGGGCGTTTATGTCGCCGGAGACTTGGCCGGGCAGGTCGATAGCGTCAAGCTCAACCTGATAGCGACAGGGTACGCACAGGCGGCGATGGCTGTCAATGTTGCGAAGAACTTCATCGACCCGACCGCAAAGATCTTTCCAGGGCACAGCAGCGAGATGAAGATGTGAACTACGCCTTGATACCGAGAACTCTTCTGTAATTGTAGTCGTTCTGGACCGAGGGATGAATTGGGTCGATCAAGACGCACTCGTACCAGACGTGCATCCCGTCCCTCCAGATCAGGTAAGAACCCAGGACTCTCATGTTCGGATACTTCTCTCGGACCCTCCTCTCGGCGACGCGCTGAGCTGACACAGAAGACTTGATCCGCAGGACGCCCAGGTGTTTCGGTCGTCTCCCCGCGCGAGGTCTCTCCCGCCGCATTCCCCCGCGCGAGACCTTTATCCGCACGACCGCGACGCCCTGCTTTGCCTTGTAGCCGAGCATCCTCGCCCTGTCAAGCCTCGAGGGGTGTTCGACTCTCAGAATGGTCGGCTCCCTCCTCAGTTGTATAGCTCTCGCCAGGATATCACCGGATTTCTCACGGAGGACCGTCTGCCAAGTCTTGCCTATCTCCCGGTACAATTCCGTCTTCGCCTCATCTTCGCTCGCCAGATAAAGGTTCGCCGACCGTACTTTTCTTCCTGAAGAACTGCGCGATCTTCTTCCCGACCGCCTTGGTCGCGTCGGCCTGGGCCTCAAAGGTCTGCCCTCCGATGTGCGGAGTGAGGACGATGTTTGGGGCAGATAGGATCGCACCGCTCGGGGGCTCGGTCTCGAAGACGTCCAGGGCAGCCCCTGCGATCTGAGCCTCCTCCAGTGCCTCGACAAGGCTCCTCTCCTCGACGACACCTCCCCGCGACGTGTTTATGAGGAAAGCCGCCCTCTTCATCATCGAGAGTCTTCGCGAATCGATGAGATGGCTCGTCTCGGGTGTCAGTGGTACGTGAATCGTAACATAGTCTGCGGAAGAGAGGAGCGTATCGAGGGGGAGGAGTTTGCACTCCAGTCTGCGGAGGATCTCCTCCGCAATCGGTACGATATCATAACCGACGATGGACATTCCGAACCGACCCGCGATCTCTCCGACCCGCCTCCCGATCCTCCCCAGGCCAACAATTCCGAGAGTCTTGCCATTCAATTCTGAGCCGGTGAGCGCGTCCTTGGCCCACCCGCCGGCCTTGACCGAGGAATCGGCGAGTACGAGCCTCCTCGAAAGCGCGAGCATCAGCAAGATGACGTGCTCGGCGACCGCCTCGACGAGAGACTCGGGGCTGTTCACCACTGCTACCCCCTTGGACTCGGCAGCCTTGACGTCTACGTTGTCGAGCCCCGTCCCCGGTCGGGCGATAAGCCGGAGCCTCGAGGCCGTCTCGATCACCTCCCGGTCAACTCGCGTCCTGCTCCTGACCACGAGCCCGTCGTAGCCGCCGACGGACCGCAGAAGTTCCTCCCTCGTGATGTCGGGCCTGTAGTCGACCTCGAAATTCTCGTCGAGGCCGAGCTCGGCGACGTCTACCCGATCGCAGACGAGCAACCGTACCTTCTTCTTCATGACTGCTTCCTCATTAGGAGACAAGTCTTTGCGGCCAGCGCGATCGGGGAGAGGTCGGTCGGCGACAGTGGTCCGAAGCTCGACTCCTGGTACGCGAGGTCTGCGCCTCGAGCGGGCGTCGAGACTTCAAGGAGTCTGATCCCAAGCCTCGTCCCCTCGGCCGGGCTAAGGCCACCGTAGCAAACTTCGTAGCCGAAGAAGGTGTGAGAGGCGGCGCTGGCGAGCCTAGCAACCGCGCTCCCCCCCGCCGCATTCGCACCAGCCACCCTACCCATTGCCCTGGCGGCGGATTGATACATCATAGGCGAGGAGGATGAGGATGTGGAACCCAGCCTCACCTCAGCGCAGTCTCCCGCAGCATAGACGGCCGGGGAGCTAGAGCGCATCCTGTCGTCGACGAGAATTCCGCCGTTCAACCCGACCTCGACCGCGAGCCGAGGTGGGTTCGGACGCGGTGCTGGGAGGAAGATCAGAGCCTCGCTCGCATGGACTGAACCCGAAGCGACGACAGCCTCCACCCTCTCAACTCCCGCGACTCCGTCGAGGGGAGAGCGCAGAAGCACCAAGCCAGCCTCCTTCGCCCTCCTCTCCACCTCGCGACGAACAACCTCGCTAAGTTGGCCGAGGAGCCCGGTGGGGGAGAGGAGGAGCACCTTCGCCCCCATTGAGCTCACCTTCTCGGCTATCGAGAGTGATAGGGGACCGCCTCCGGTCACGCAGACCCTGGCGAATCCGCGAACCTCATTCGCGAGTCGAAGATAGTCGGGGTAGCCCCTCATTATGAAGACGTTCTTCTTCCCAGAGCCGCGAAAGGTGGGGTCCGCGTGGGTGCTCCCGGTTGCTATCACTATCGAGTCATACTCGACCGGACCTCTGGAGGTCCTTGCGGTCCTCTCAGCGACATTGACTTCGGCTACTAGCGAGCCCATCTTCGAGAACTCCCGAAGCTCGTGGTCAATTCTCTCTGACGGACCCGGTTGAGCCTCTCCCGAGAGCAGAGAAGGCCACCCGCTCTTCGGGGGGAGGTAAGACTCGGAGCTCTCGAGGAGAGTGACCTCCGCGCCGAGGGAGTGAGCTTCAGATGCAGCCGCGAGACCGGCGACCCCACCCCCGACTACGACGACCCTCATGACGCCAATCCCGTCTTTCTTATTCGGTTATAACAACGTACTTGGGGGTGCAGAATTGTGCTCGTCGGAGTTATCGGAAAGCCAAATGTGGGAAAATCGACTTTTTTTTCTGCCGCAACCCTCCGCGAGGTTGCCATCGCAGACTTCCCCTTCACGACGATAAAGCCCAACGTGGGGGTCGCCTACCTCAGGACCCAGTGTGTACACCAGGAGATGGGCGTCGTCGACAACCCGAGGAATTCGACCTGCGTGAACGGGACGAGGTTGATACCGGTGAAGCTCGTGGACGTAGCAGGGCTCGTCGAGGGAGCGGCTCAGGGAAGGGGGTTGGGCAATCAGTTTCTGGACGAAATCAGGCAGGCTGACGCGCTCATCCATGTCGCCGACGCCTCTGGGTCGACAGACGCGGAGGGGAGGAAGGTCCCCCCGGGCTCTCACGACCCGCTGAAGGACATCGAGATGGTCGAGAGGGAGTTCGACCTATGGGTCCTTGGAATCATAAGGCGCGACTGGGAGAAGACTTCGAGGCTCGCTGAGCAGTCAGGCGCCAGGATCACCGCGAGTCTCGCGGCGAGACTTACTGGACTCGCTGTGGACGAGAAGGAGATCGAGGTGGTTGTTGCGCAGCTCCACCTGAAACCAGAGAAGCCGACCGAGTGGAGTGACTCCGACCTCCAGAAGTTCGCCACACATCTGAGGGAGAGGTCGAAGCCGAGCCTGATAGCGGCGAACAAGGCAGACCTCCCGAGCGCGATGGAAAACATTGAGAGGTTGAGGGCCACCGGCCGAAAGGTGATACCATGCGCCTCGGAGGCGGAGCTCCTCCTCAGGAGGGCGGCCGAGAGGGGATTTGTTTCGTACACCCCGGGAGATGAGACCTTCAGGCTGATTCAGACGAAGGCTCTGACGCGGGAGCAGCTGCAGGCGATTGAGATGGTGGATCGGAGGGTGATGAAGGTCTTCGGAGGGACGGGTGTTCAGATGG
>VBPK01000032.1 GCA_005877225.1 Nitrososphaerota archaeon | reverse complement strand
GTCTTCCTGATGCGAGGCTCGATTTATCCTTTCTTACCGGCTTCCAATAACCTCCATCCCTGCGGGGCGTCGCTCGGAATGTCACATTGTTAAGACAGGGAGTGGTGCGCCAGAACTCCGGGGAAAGAGGAATGTTCACCCACGGATCTCAGTCTCGAAGAGAGCTGGTAGAGGGAAGATTGGGCTAGAACGGAATCCTTCAGGAACCAGCCTGGTCTAGGCCTTGTTGCAGCGGGGCAGGCGGAATCATCTGGCCTCTGCTGTCCATGGACGGTTCACACGCCCCTACAGTCGTCCCCCCTTGCCTACGCCACCGGGAGGAGAAAGGACCTTCCATCGCTGGAAGCCTTACCTCTTCAGGGCTGAGCCTTGTCGCCTGCGCCTCTGGCACGGGCTTTCTCTCCGCCAAGGGAGAAAGCGCCTCGAAATGAACCTAGCTTCAGGATGTCTGCGGCGTTGGAACGGTATGGTTCGCCGGACTCCGCGTCGCCCTCTCTCATCTTCTTGAACCAGGCAGTCACGCAGCCGTTCGGCGCGTCTACCGCTATGAATCTGTATCCCAACTCCTCGACTTTCTCTAAGGCATCTTTGGTTATCGAACCAGCCTGTGCCTGGATGCTGACTATGTCGTCGAATAGCGCCCCTATCACATAGGGCGGCTCGATGTTCCACCTGAACTGCCCAAGCGCCTTCGAGATCCTCAACGCCTCCTGGCTGTACTCCTCTCCTTCTTCGATCTGAGAGAACTTGCCCAGCAGAAGAGGTCCTCTCAGTACATCCTTCCCGGTCTGGGCTTCCGGCGCTGGCTTGGACGCGGGCTTGGGAGCGGGCTTGGACGCGGGCTTGGGAGCGGGCTTGGGAGCGGGCTTGGGCGCTGGATTGGGCGGGGCCTTGGGCGTCTCCTCCTTCGGTGTTTCTTCCTCCTTCACCAATTCTACCTTCGGTGCTTGCTTGGGTTCCGGCTTCTCTTCGGCAAGTAGAGGTTTCACTTCCTCGTCGATTGGTGTCTTGATGATATTCATCAGGTCCTTGACTTGCAGGGTTGGTTCAACGCTATCGGATTTCCAGTGGTACTCGTTGCCGTATTCATCCACATGCGCGCCACCATCGATAAACTTCTCGGCATCTGATACCTCGGCGAGCTCGAAGGTGCGGAAGAAGGTATGGAAGTTCCCCGAGAATCCTATAACCCTGAAAACGTCGTGTCCGTCGCTGTCGATTATGTCGACGGAGAGTCTCTTCAATTCTATCGTTTCTATGTTATTATCATCCGGAAGAAGCGCCGGTGTTCTCTTGGCAGGAGTACGGACGACAGGAGCGCCGACTAGTGGGCTCACGGCAATTGTGGAAGGCTCACGTTCGATCTCTTCGCTCCCCTCGGGCTGTCTTATCTCTATGTTGTGGCCCTCATGGCTGATCCTGAAGAAGTTGATCCCTTGGGGAGTTAGGAAGGACTTGTTGATCTGGCAGGTGGCGCAAAAAGCCTCATAGTGGGCTGAACTCTCCTTGGCTGGCATCACGTCACCGTTCCTCCTCCTCACATAAGATTCCTTCCTCTCTAATCAACAGTCTTGCCGTTCCTGTATCTGGAGAACTCGACTAGTCTGTAATATGGTTCTTCTCAAGTGTGGTTACCCACCGCCTGTGCTTCTCCCTGAGGAGAGCTCTCTGAGTGCGCTTATGTCCGGTACTGTGCTCAAGATAGACTTGCAACTGACTCAGCTTGATGAATTCCAGACTTTCGATTTAGGACTTATCGAGTGCTGGTCTTAATTTGAAATCCATGTAGAAGAAGAGCCCGAGAAGAGTTGCGAGGCTTTCGACGCCCGCTCTGTCGAACTTCGTAAAAATGGGAGAAAGAACTAGGTTGTCCCTAGTTCTTCGGTCCTACTTTCAGTGCGCCTAACGAGAAGCGGTACTCTTGCTGGCTCAGGAAGGTGCTCTCGACGCCGGTCAGGACGACCATGACACGCGCATGGCCCTCCAGCGATGGGTCGACTCTCGCACCCCAGACGATTCTCACCTTCGAAGGTAGCGACTTTGTGACTAGTTCACCCGCTTTCGTTACCTCCTCCAGCGTTATGTCTTGGCCTCCGGTGACATGCACAAGCACCCCTTGGGACTTTGTGATGTCTCGGATGTCCAGCAGCTGTCCCTCTATTGCAGTCCGAACTGCGGTCTCGACTCTGTCCGTGCCCTTCGCCTCTCCTACACCGATAGCCGCAAGGCCTTTCCTTTCGGTGATGGCCCTGAGGTCCGCGTAGTCGATGTTGATGAGGCTCGCGGTTGTGATAGTCTCAGTGATGCCCTTGACGAACTGGCCGACCAGCTCGTTCGCCACACCGAGTGCCTGTTGCAGCGGAAGGTCCCCTGCAACCTTGGATAGCTTTGTGTTGTCGATTGCGACTACGGTGTCGCAGTCGGTCCTGAGCCCCTTCAGACCGTTCTTTGCGCTTTCGTACCGGTACCTCTCAACCGAGAACGGGAGTGTCACCACTCCGATTACTAGCCTTCCCGGCCTCCGAAGTTCCCGTGCGAGTACGCCTGCTGAGCCTGTTCCTGTTCCACCTCCGAGTCCTGCACAGATGAAGACGATGTTCGAGTTCTGAGTCTCCTTCACGAATTCCGCGATACTGTCGCGTGCCGCAAGGGCACCGCGCTCCGGATATCCACCCGCGCCCTGCCCGTGCATGAGCTTCTCGCCCATGAGGATCCGTCTGTCGGCTTTGGTTATACTGAGATGGGCCGCGTCTGTGTTGGCTGCTATTAGTTTGCCGCCGGAGATGCCCCGCTGCTTGATCCAGGAGACGATGTTGCTCCCCGCGCCTCCGACACCTATCACGGTGACGTTGGGTCGAGCCATCCGCATTACTGCTTCGATCTTCTCACTTTCTAGGAAGTACTGCCCCTCACTGCTGAGTTCCATTTTCAGATATTACACTTGAAACATCGTATATAAGGCTTGTAGATGCTAAATCCATCTTTATCTTAACACCCTGGGTGAGGGGCGGGTCAGCGGCCCCTAACCGTCCTGTTAAGATAATTCGCACTAAACCATATTTATTATCGCCCGCTCTTATCTTAACGGTCGACCTTTGGCATCGGCCCCCCCGCCAACCGTGACACAAATAGTCTGCGAGTGGGCTAGGGGCAGGAATGTCTTCAAGAGAAACAAGGTCCCAATCGAGAGGAAGGTTCAGGCTGCGATACTCTGCGCATCTGGTTTCTCCTACCGGCGAGCATCCGAGCTCACGGGCGGGGTGTCATACGTCGCAGTACACGACGCTTTCACGGCGATGACGAGA
>VBPK01000067.1 GCA_005877225.1 Nitrososphaerota archaeon | reverse complement strand
GCTTGGTGCGTACACCCCCGCCCCTTCAACGCGATCTTCTTTCGCGACCCTCCTCCACCTCCCTCACCCCTTGCGAGGAGAGGGTGAGTGGACGGCTCACTCTTCTCGGGAGTGGCTTCCCGCTTAGATGCTTTCAGCGGTTATCCACGATAGCTTAGCTGCCCGGCGGTGCCTTATCAGACAACCGGTACGCCAGAGGCTACGCTCCGCTGTTCCTCTCGTACTGAGCAGGGCTTCCCCTCAGTGAACCACCGCTTCCATCAGGTAGAGGCCGACCTGTCTCACGACGGTTGGTTTTGGAAGTTGCCAAACCATTGTTTGGTCAGGGAGGCTTATCGCGTGGTTCATGAGTTTACGTGAAACCACGAAATCGTTTCTCCTTTCTCCCAACTAAACCCAGCTCACGTTCCCCTTTAATGGGCGAGCAGCCCCACCCTTGGCCCCTGCTGCAGGACCAGGATGGGAAGAGCCGACATCGCAACCTTATCCGAAATTTCTTTCGGGGTCAGACTATGTCTTCACCCTTCTAGCACAGAAGGGGTCGGCGTGTGATGCCCAAGTTTTGAACGCACACCCGAGCAGATTGTCGCACCACGTCGGACGTGATGCGCCCTTACGGGTTCTCGAGCGGGCACTTGGCCATCTCATCGCGCTTTTTTCGTTCGCTCTGCGCGCTCAGTCGTTACGGGGTCATAACGGGGAGGTCGTCCGATTAGAGAAGTTCTACCGCTTGTTCCCGTGGCACTGCCACGAGTGTCTCCGAGACTGCGAATGACGGACCGCTCAGGAGAAACTTCATCGCCTGCTTCTCGCTTCTGGCTTCAATTACCCAGACCGAGTCGTATCTCCCGAGAGTCCAGTACTGGAAGTGAATCTTCACGCCTTCCTTTTGCGCCTCCGCGACAACCTTCTTGACGTCCGCAAAGTCCTTCGCGGTTGGCTTTCTCCTGAACTTGAACAGCGCAATGAACTGCATTTTACACCAGCTTGATTGCTTCTTCCCGTGGTATTGCCACGAGCGTCTCTGATCCGGCCGCTTCGATCTGGAGGAGCATCTTCAACGCTTGCTTCTCGTTCTTCGCCTGGAAGATCCTAACGCCATCGTACCTGCCAAAGGTCCACCAGGCGCCAAGCGTCTTCACCCCCTGTTTCTCCGCTGCCTTGTAGACCCTCGCTGAATGCTCCACGTCTGCCTTCGTCATTTTCTTTCTGAACTTGAAGAGGCTTATGAATATCATAGTTCAGAACCCGGTTCGAATCGTATTTAACGATGTGCCCCTCTCTTACGGTGTGCAACGCCTCGTAATTCGCTGCGCCGATTGTAACTGTTCTCCGGACGAGTGCAGGGCCTCTAAATCGCCCCGCGACTGCCCGAATTGTAGATTGGACGAGTGCTGCTGCTGGTCCTCAGCTCGCAGGTGACGAGCTTGAGACCGCAGGACTACGCCTTTCACCTCGTGTTTGTCGGCGTCGCCGCCCTCTTCCTCTTTGAGGGCCTTGAGCAACCCTTGTTCTCGACTGAAAACTTTGTGAAGGTTTTGTTCGCTGTCCTTTTAGTCTTGTTCGCTAACTACTTCTCTCGCAATCGGAGTGCAAAGTCCCGTTAGACTTCCCACGGCGTTACCCTTCTCCCGCTCTTCCCCTTTGTGCGCGAACGCACTCCTGGAAAAAGGAGTTAGGGTTTCGCCGTTATAAGCCGATACTCGTATTTTCTGCGGATACTTCAATCGCGTTACCACGATTCTGCCCCAAGGCCTTCTGAAAGGGCCGAGGTACCAAACCGCGGGGTCGATTGGAGCTCTCGCCCGCGACGAGCCTGTTACCCCTGGGGTAACTTTTCTGTCACCTCCAGCCCCCAACAGTGAGGACTTGGAGGATCGCTAGGCCACACTTTCGTGGCAGAATGTTTTGCGTTTCAACATCCTGTCAGGCCGGCTTTTCGCCTTGCCGTCAACGTTGGAGTTCTGACCCAACTGAGCCGACCTTAGGGCCCTCTCGATATCTTTTCAAGAGGGTGCCGCCCCAGCCGAACTGCCCACCTGCCGTTGTCCCTCCTTGAAGGTTAGCGACGCAGTCCTGAGAGGCTGGTGTTACATTGGCGCCTCCACGCCACCCGAAGGCAGCGCTTCGAAGGCTCCCAGCTACAC
This sequence comes from Nitrososphaerota archaeon, assembly GCA_005877225.1. Lineage (GTDB taxonomy): Archaea > Thermoproteota > Nitrososphaeria > Nitrososphaerales > Gagatemarchaeaceae > TA-13. The sequence goes on along the minus strand of VBPK01000067.1, from coordinate 29,719 downwards.
TCTGCAACCAAAACCGCATCGCAGCAACAAGCTGCAGTAAAGCTCCACAGGGACTTCTCTCCCCGATGGAAGTTGATGGACTGTTCGTCCACCTTACGTAGGTTCGCCGGGTCGTAGATGGGGACAGTAGGGCCCTCGTTGGTCCATTCATGCACGTCGGAACTTACCCGACAAGGCATTTGGCTCACATCTGTTACTTCCGTTGACCTCAAAAACTCGAGGCGGGCTTGCCGCGGGGCAAACCTCCCTGCATCGCTGCAGGGGTCGGACTATATCTTAGTCGCGCTAGTGCGACTTCTGGCGTATAGTCTCTGAGGATTCTGGACCATTTTGTCCAGCCTTTCCTGCTGATCATCTGCAGCCATGGCATTGTCAGTCCGCTTCGACATCTCTGCCGAATCGAACTAGCCAGGCATCCACAGACTTTCCAGCATATAGCCAGATTTTGTTAAGGCAACTTTCTTACCTTAAGAGAGTCAGAGTTACTCCCGGCGTTAACAGGCCCTTAGCCCAGTTGAACCCAGGTTTTAGGTACCTGCACTGGCCAGGATTCATAAGCCGTACACACCCTTTCGGGCTTGCGGCTTACTGTGTTTCTTACCTCAGTCGGTACTCTCTGGTCAGAGGCCCGTGCTGAACTTACTCCGGCAGGTACTTCCTCTCCAACCTAATGGTCGGAAAGCCCTTGCCGGGTTAGTAAACAGTCGGGACCCCCTTGTTATTGCAACCTGCGAACCCTGTTCTTCACAAAGAACGCAGGCACCACTTCTCGCTAACTTATGTGGCTGATTTGCCGAGTTCCCTCACCTACAGTTCCCCGATACGCCTTAGGCTTCTCACCTTTGGGACACCTGTGTCGGATCTTGGTACGAACTCCACCGCCTCTTTCCAGCCCCGTTTTCAAGGTCTCCGAGAATAGGGCAAACTACCCCAACGGGCAGCCATTCTCTCCTCGCCGCGGTTCTCGTCATTACGACACTCCCCGCGACTCGGTGGATTAGACAGAGCGAAAAACTCTGAATGCCGTGTCTCGAAGCATCGGGACCGATGTTGCCTTGCGGCATCGAAGCGTTGGAGGCACCGGAATTTTAACCGGTTTCCCTGGTTCGTGCGCTACTTTACAGTGCACACTTAGGATCGGCTAACTCCTGGCTGACGACGCATTGCCAGGAAACCCGTGCCCATTCGGCGATCAGGATTGGAGGAGATATTGGTCTCGCAATATTTGATCGGTCCAGAAAATGAAGAGTGTCCCTACTATACCGGAATTAGTCCGGATGGAAACAGTTCCCTAACGACTACGACCAGTCGTCTCCTTGACCCGTATCGAAGCCTTTCTGAACCGGTCCTTGGGTATCTCCATGTGTTCGGACCAAAAGTCTGACAGCGTCTCGATCAAGCCTCGAGAACTCTTCTCGTTGACCCTCAATTGCACTCTCGGGGAAATCGCGGATTTCGAAATCCCGAGTTGCTGGAGCAATTGCATCATCTTCCTTATGATCATTGGATTGCTGTTTGCGAATTCGAAGGGCGTCCCTTTGCCGCCTTTCGTTCCTTCTCCGGCGAAGAGACCGCACCCGAAATAGAAGAGAGGTTCATCAATGAACCTGTTCAGGTTCAAGCTGAATCTTCTGTGGTTCCTGTATCTCCCTGAGATGCGAATTTGGTCTTGCGATATTTCAGATTCAATGTGCGTCCCTGAGATTTCCTCAGGGATCAGTGTTTTTAGGTCCAACATGGATCAGGCACCTAATCAATAGGTGCACACCATATTTTTGCGCCAATACCCCTTTCTCACCCGACTACGCTGCTACTACTACCAGGATCTACACTAGAAGCCGGTCCACTGGACCTCACGGCCCAGCTTCTGCCCAGCCTCCACGCCCACCTACCACACAGTCTCGCACGAGACTGGTCTATAGTATCGGCAGCGGACTTGAGCCCCGTCCATTTTCGGGGCCCTCAAGCTCGGCAGGTGAGCTGTTACGCTATCTTTGAAGGGTGGCTGCTTCTAAGCCTACCTCCCTGCTGTCTGAGCTCAAGGACGCCCTTTTGCTTGACACTTAGCCCACATTTGGGGGCCTTAACTATAGTCTGGGTTAATCCCCTCTCGGTTATGAGGCTTACCCCACATAAACCCGCCTCCCCGCTTCTACTGCGCCAACACATTCGGAGTTCAAAAAGAAGGTGGACCCTTTCGAATCCTTGTCTTCTCATTGGTGCTCTACAACGTTGGCTGCATCCACGGAGACAGGACTGGGATCCGCTTCGGTGGGAACTAGCAATCACCGAACTAGATAGGCTTTTGGCCCCTTGCCCCCAGTCAGGGGACTAATTTGCACGTTAAGACCCTTTCAGGCCTCCACCAGGCTTTCGCCCGGCTTCACCTTGCTGAGGGCACGATCGTTCGGTTTCTAGTCTATACCGCCATGACTCAAAGGCCCTTTCAGACCTCCTCCCACACGCCTTGCGGCGCTACGGAGAATCGCTTTCGCTTCGCCTCCGGGCTTCGAACCCTTAGGCTCGCCATGACAGTAAACTCCCTGGCCCGTGTTTCTAGTCAACCAGCTACGCTGATTGATTTCTAGACGGAACGCACCACCCTGGGGCACTTACCTCACCTTGAGCACCTTGCGGTACTCGCGATAAGATCGTACTCCTTCCGGGCGATGCTCGTCTGTAACCGGATGGTTTCAGGCTCTTTTCACACCCATTTCTGGGTGCTTTTCAGCTCTCGGGGCGTACCAGCGGTCAAGAAGATGCTTAAGCTTCAATCAATCTCGTTTTGCTATGTGGCATGCCAGCACGTTACCGCGAAAACAATGCTGGTTGCCCTAGAGACCACTGGAGACGCTTTCCCTCGCGGTACTAGTGCGCTATCGGTCTTGGGTAGTGTTTAGCCTTGGAGGCTGCTTTCCTCCATCTTCCCTAGCCATTGACAAAGCCAGGTACTCTACCGTCAGCACAACCTCGAACCCAGACAACCTACAGGAGTATCACCTTGTATTCTCTGCCTTTCCAGGCAAGTTCGGTCGCCCAGCTCCAGGGTTGCAAGCGCTGACGGTGAACCCTACATCTCCCAACACTTTCATGTCGGGATTCGGTTTGGGCTTTCCCGCTTTCGCTCGCCGCTAATAACGGGATCTCAATTGATTTCTCTTCCTCCTCTTACTCAGATGTTTCCTTCCAGAGGGTTTGCGCTCCTCACGGAGCGCCGGAACGCCTTGCGGCAATCCCGGCAGGTTTGAACCCATTCGGGGATCCTCGGATCAACGGTTGCATGCCCCTCCCCGAGGCTTATCGCAGCTTGCCACGCCCTTCGTCGCCGCCCAAGCCAAGCCATCCACCATCCGGCGTCGTTGCGTCGGATGATTTTAACATCCCGGCGGATGCTTGCGCGAACCCTATGCACGGCATTAATCACGGGCCACTGTGCCCGCTATGCCCTTCGCATCACATCTCTCGATGAGACGCTGCATCTCTGATGCAGGCCGTGCTCAAACCTCATTTCAGTGCGTGGCTGTCTTCCCGAGTTCGTTACTAAGGAGGTGATCCGGCTGCAGGTTCCCCTACAGCCACCTTGTTACGACTTCTCCCCCCTTGCCGAACTTAGATTCGATCACCCCAACAAGAGGTGGCCTCGTCTAAACCCAACTCGGGTGAAGCGACGGGCGGTGTGTGCAAGGAGCAGGGACGTATTCACCGCGCGGTGATGACACGCGGTTACTAGGGATTCCATATTCATGAGGGCGGGTTTCAGCCCTCAATCACAACTGGGGTAGGGTTTGAGGATTGCCTTCCTCTTTCGAGGTCGGAGCCCATTGTCCCTACCATTGCAGCCCGCGTGTGGCCCAGGAGTTTCGGGGCCTTAGCCGGCACCTCTAGCCTCTGAACCTGTTTCCCGTGAGTGAAAGCAAACAGGAATCAGTTTGGTTGACCGAGTATGCCGTATACTGACCTGCCGTGGCCCTCTCCTTCCTCGGTTTTAGCAACCGCAGTCCTAGTAACTAGCCTCCGCCCATCTCTGAGCAGCTAGCAATTACTAGCAAGGGTCTCGCTCGTTGCCTGACTTAACAGGACGCCTCACGGCACGAGTTCGCCCTGCAGCACGGAACACATTCTCGAGAGCTTAACGGGATGTCTTATCGTGAAGAGCTGACGAAATAGTTTGAGATTCTCCAACGAGTACATCTTCAGGCGATAGACCTCTTTCTCTTTTTTGACGCTGGTGGGCGTCAACCCCACCGACTTCAAGTAAGTTCGCAGTTCCGCAAGGAACCCCCTTGACTTTGAAGTGAAAGTTATTCGAATGGTCTTGTAAGGTCCCCAATCGCCCTTTGTTCCGTATAAGTTTGTTAGAACTTTTCGGAGCTGAGTCGAATAGATTCTAACAATCCACACGCGTCTCCCTTCTTCGATTCTTGGATTGTATCCGAGTCGTTCGAGATTTGTACGAAGAAAGCGAAGAAAGATCTTCTCAGAGGTTCCGATTCTGACTTCTCGTGAATAGAGATGCCCATCAGCGGCGACTACTCCGGCGATGTACGGAGTGAAATCTCTCACATATAGTCAGCTGATCTGAGTACTTAAGCTCCGAGCTGCAGACTGGCGACGGCCATGCACCTCCTCTCAGCTCGTCAAGTAAAGTCTTCAGCCTGACTCTCAACCTGCTGTCGCTCCTGGTAAGTTTCCTGGCGTTGACTCCAATTGAACCGCAGGCTTCACCCCTTGTGGTGCTCCCCCGCCAATTCCTTTAAGTGAACTGCTAGAAGTCGAGATGATTTCTCGGCTCGTAGATTCAGCCTTGCGACCGTACTCCCCAGGCGGCAAGCTTAACGGCTTCCCTGCGACACTCCGATCGCGAACTGCGATCGGATCATCTAGCTTGCATCGTTTACGGCTGGGACTACCCGGGTATCTAATCCGGTTCGCTCCCCCAGCTTTCATCCCTCACCGTCGAGCGCGTTCTGGCAGACCGCCTTCGCCACTGGTGGTCTTCCGCAGATCAAAGGATTTTACCCCTACCTGCGGAGTACCGTCCGCCTCTCTCGCCTCCTAGTCCTGCGGTATCTCCTGCGGGCCAACCGTTGAGCGGTTGAATTTAACAGGAGACCTACAGAACAGGCTACGGATGCTTTAGGCCCAATAATCGTCCCGACCACTCGAGGAGCTGGTATTACCGCGGCGGCTGACACCAGACTTGCCCTCCCCTTATTCCCCAGCCTTTTTACAGCTAAGAAAAGTTCTCCTAAGCGGAAAACACTCGGAATAGCCTCGTCACGCTTTCGCGCATTGCGAAGTTTTCGCGCCTGATGCGCCCCGTAGGGCCTGGACCCTTGTCTCAGTGTCCATCTCCGGGCTCCTTCTCTCAAAGCCCGTACCGGTTACAGGTTTGGTGGGCCATTACCCCGCCAACAGCCTGATCGGTCGCAGTCCCATCCTGGAGCGAATGATGCGGAAGAAGCCCGCACCATCCTTTTCGGCCATATCTCCTTCCAGATGATATGACCTATCGCGTATTAGCCCCAGTTTCCCGGGTTTGTCCGCGTCTCTAGGGTAGGTTGACTACGTGTTACTGAGCCGTACACCGCGTCCCTCGCACTCGAGGAACGCATGATTAACATGGCTAAATCCCATTCCGATAGCAGTCGGGTCCGGCAGGATCAACCGGAGTCGATTACAGGAAGTACAGCCACGCATTTCTGCGAGGTGTTTGAGCACAGCCCACGTCAGATCTAACTACTCGTTAGATCTCCACCTTGTACGCGCACCTGGAGGTCGTGCGTATCACCGCGTGGGCTACGCCCGTAAGCTCAACGCAGACGCCGCCAAAAAATGCGCAGGCCTTTCGAATCGAGTTCGATATATATACGTTCGCCTGTTAAATCAGTGCGATTAGCTCAACGGCTCAAGAAATCATCTTGACGAGTTTGAAGGAAGAGGGTCGACGTGATTTTCAGAAGCCGTAGAGGTCTGCGTGCAACCACGGGACTAGCGCCGTCCTGACGCACTGCTCCGTCAGGTCCGCTCTCGATATTCTTCCCTTCGTCAGATGGTACACGAGACCCTCCTTGTCGCCCACGCCCGAGACGCCCGTCATCTCGACCGCGTAGTGCTCCAGCTCATTCCCCTCCCTGATCATCCTCCTCATCCACCGCGACGGGAGCATGAAGCCGGCGGAGGAGCCCAGAGAGAACCTCCCGCGCCGGTTCATGATGACGGCCTCCTGGTGGTCCATGTGGCCGAGCCTCTTGTTGATAGGGAAGATTCCCGCTTCTACTCCGACCCCGAACCGGGCGCGAGTCTTTGAGATGGCGAAGCGCGCCCTCTTGATTGCACCCTCGATTATCTGGTCCACCCCCATCGGCTGAGCGTTAGTAACTGATGACGTGTCGAGAGACTCGAACCTGACGTCGGGAAAGAAGTCGGTGAAGACTCTCCTCACCCCCTCGAGCTTGGCCGGGTTCTTCGTGCCGACGGCGACAAGCATGAAGAAGAAGGACTCGCGAGTAGGTGATAAATCTTCGAGGGTCGGTCGGTTCGGTCGGTTGGGACCTAAGTGACGCGAATTTCGTCCAGCATCTTCTGGACGTTGGTGAGGGGCGTCCCGTCTTCGTGAGCTATCTCCTGCAGGGCTGGAGGGTTGCTACCGTAGCTCGGCATTCTTGCCGTCAGCCTCTCCTCGAAGGTCGGGATGTGCTCGTTCTGGTAGAAGACACCTAGCGGGGTGTGGTCTCCGAACTCGAAGCTCTTCGAGACCGCCTGCTGAATCTTCCGCGCGACCTCCTCGTCGCTTCCCGTATGGACGACCCCATCGTAACCCCCCTCCTCGAGCTTGTAGGTCCTAGGCACCACCTTCCCCTCGATGTCGAGGTGTCCCTCCCCGGCCCAGTACTCCTTCGTCGTGACGTCGTTATACGTGGGGCAGGGCTGGAGAACGTCGACAAAGGCGAAGCCCTTGTGCTGAATCGCCCTCCGGATCAGGTCCTTGAGATGCCTGACGTCGTAGGCGTACCCCCTCGCGATGAAGGTGTAGCCCGCGGCCAGCGCGAGAAGGATCGGGTTGATGCCCTGATTGATGTTCGGCTTCGGGAGGGACTTTGTCTTTACCCCAAGCTTGAGCGTAGGGGAGGCCTGCCCCTTCGTCAGGCCGTAGACTCCGTTGTCGAAGACAATGTAAGCCATATCGACGTTCCTCCTACCGGAGTTGACGAAGTGGCCCGCGCCTATCCCCATCCCGTCGCCGTCCCCTCCTGCGGCAATCACCTCGAGCTTAGGATTGGCGAGCTTGATTCCAGTGGCGAAAGGCAGTGACCTTCCGTGGAGGGTGTGCACGCCGTACGTCTTGATGAAGTGAGGGACCTTCCCCGAGCAGCCTATCCCCGAGACGATGACGGTGTTGCTCGGGTCGATGCTCATCTCCGCTAGCGCCATCTGGACGGCGTTGAGGATACCAAAATCCCCGCACCCGGGGCACCAGTCGTTGTGCGCCTCCGTCTTGAGTTCCGAGAGCTTAAGCGCCACGGGTCAAGACCACCTTCTTGGGAGCATTCCCTTCAGACACAAGCTTGACAGCCTCGTAGACCTCCTCCGAGGACATCGGGCGGCCGTTGTACTTCACTATGTACTGCTCTATCGGGATGCACGTCCTCTCCCTGATCAGCCCCCCGAGCTGACCCGAGTAGTTCATCTCGATGTCGACGATCTTCGTAGCCTTCGAGAGGACCTGATTGACGTACTCCGTGGGGAACGGGTGGATCAGCCTGATCTGGAGGAAGTTCACTATGATTCCGTCCTCCTTGAGCCACTCCATCGCGTCGAGGATCGCGCCCTTCGTCGACCCCCAGCTGACGAGCGTTATCGGGGCGTCATTCGGCCCGAAGAAGTTCACCCTCTCCTTTAGGGGGATCTCTCTATCCGCCAGCTCGAGCTTAGACATCCTCTTCTGCATCATCGCGTTTCGGTTCGTCGGGTCCTCCGTTATGTGGCCGAGCTCGTCGTGCTCGTCGCCAGTGTTCCAGTAGACGCCTCCCTTCGTGCCCAGCACCGGCCTGGGCGAAACGCCCGTCGGGGTGGGCTTGAATCGGTGGAACTCTCCTCCCTCGGGGGTTTGGAGCGTGCCCTTCAGGAGAGCGCCTCGCTCTATCTTCACCTTGTTGACGTCGTAAGGTGGAAGAGTGACGTCCGAGTTGGCGAGCGCCTTGTCAATCAGATGAATCACGGGGGTCTGATACCTCTCCGCATAGTTGAATACCCTCACGGTGTCGTAGAAGGCTTCCTCGAGGTCTCCACTCGCGAGGATGAGTCTTGGGAACTCGCCGTGCCCCGCGTGAAGAGCGAACCTCAGGTCGCCCTGCTCGTGCCTCGTCGGAAGGCCCGTGCTCGGCCCTCCCCTCTGGTAGAGGGTGACGACGACCGGCACTTCATTGATCCCCGCCCAGCCCAGCCCCTCCGCCATGAGGGAGAAGCCAGGACCGGATGTCGATGTCGCGGACCTCACACCCGTGAGCCCGCCCCCGATCGCCATCGTTATCGCGGCTATCTCGTCCTCCGTCTGGATGACGGCGATCGAACCCTTGTTCTGGAGCAGCTGCGCCTCCCCCACCTGCGGATTCTCGAGCGCGGCGGACCCATCGAGGTCGATTACCTCGCGAGCCTCGAGGAACTCACTCTCATCGCTCGCTGGCGTGATCGGGTAGTAGGTCTGAAGCCTGCACCCCGCCAGCTCCTTGGCTATCCCAACAGCGCTGTTCCCCCTCACGAAGAGTCTCTTCTCGTCCGTCTTGACCGGTTGGAGCTTGTAGCCGAAGCCGCCGTTGTACTTCGTCCTGACGTAGTCGTAGGCCGCACCGACCGCCCCCGCGTTCATCTCTGCCACTTTCGGCTTCGACTTGAACTGGCGCCGGACTGCGTCCTTAACAGTCTCTTCCTCGTAGCCGAGGAGCGCGAACGAGGAGGCGACGGCCATCACGTTGACCATCCTTGCGAGGCTGCTCAGGGAGCTTTCACCGAATTGCTCTCCTACCTTCTTGAGTATCTCCAGGTACGGGATAGCGAAGATGTGGACGCCCCTCCTCCTAGCCAGTTCGATCACGTCCTTCATCTCGGTGCCGAGGCCGTTCGAGCTCAGCTCCCCGGTCAAGAAGTCCCTCGCGGGCGCCTCGATGGTGGGGATGTTCTCCACCTTGTTGTGCCCTAAGTCGGGGTCGTAGATGATCGCACCGTCCTCCCTCACCTCGAGCGCGTGCCTCGCGAGGGTCTCGTCGTCGAAGGTCGCGAGCATGTCTACTGTATCGACGTGAGACCTCAGGACATTCTTGCTGAGTCTAACCTGAAAGTAACTGTGCTCACCCTTGATGTTGGAGTAGTACTCCCTCTTGCCAAAGACGTAGAGCCCCCCAGAAGCGGCGGCCCTAGCGAAGATGTTCGCGGAGGTATCGACCCCGCTTCCTTGAGCACCTCCAATCATCCAGGAGAAGTCGTTTCTCTTCAAATCCGAACTGCTCTGTAAAGGTGGATTCTTCTGTATAAGAGTATGGTTCATATAGTAGGGACTGGTATATAGACACCTTGGACGAGACGAGAAGGCTCCAGAAGGTCGGGTACTCGACGCTCTCGGTCTCGATACCGAGTGACTTCGCGAAAGATCTGGGTCTCCGCGCGGGTGACAACATGCTCGTCAGGGAGGAGGCCGACGGAACGCTGAGGCTGATTCCCGCGGTCAGCGCGAAGAGGGTAAGCAGGGCCACGATAAAGACTGACCAACTCGACGGAGAGGAGCTCATCCCAAAGCTGATCATCGGATGCTACGCGCTGGGGTACGACACGATCGAGGTGGTGGGAAAGGATGGGCTGGACGAATCTACGGTTGACCTGGTAGTCAAGACGATGAGGAGGTTGAGGGGCCTCGAGGTAGTCGAGTCTCAGCCGAACAAGGTTGTCGCTCAGAGCTTCATAGACCCCACCAAGTTCCCCGTCGACTCGCTGATCAAGCGGCTTCAGATTCTCGTCTCGAGAAGCCTCGGAAACGTAATCGAGGCGCTGGAGAAGGGGACGACGGGGAGGCTGAACGAGGTGAGGAGGGTCCAAGACGAGGTCGACGAATTATACTGGCTGATTGTGAGGCAGCTGCTTGTCGCCCTGAACAGGAGAGAGATAGCGGGGGAGATCGGGATAGAGTCGCCGCTACACGCTTCCGGGGACAGGGTGACCGCGAAGACTCTAGAACAGATCGGGAGCGTCATCATGGACCTTGCTGAGGAGATAGTGAGGCAGAAGGGGAAGGGTGCGAGGCTCGAGGAGAGGGTTCTCGTCAGCATCGAGAAGCTCGCGAGAAAGACGCAGGAATCCTTCAACACGACCGTGGAGAGCCTCCTGACGCCCGACATCAAGCTGATTGAGAGGTCGATGGGTCTTGTCAATGGTACACTTGAGATGGAGAGCGAGATAACTCACGAACTCCTGAAGTCGGGTGAGTACGCCTACCCGAGGATAATCGTCTCCTATTTCGGGATGCTGGCGAGGTACTGCAACATAATCATAGAGATCGCCTCGCACAGGTTCCTCAGGAAGTCGAGCAGGGTCGCCGCAGTTCAGCATCAATAAGCCGCGCACGCAAATAAGTAGCGTAAGGGGGGGTGGAAAGTCGCGGAGGTGGCGGAGCCTGGTCAATCGAGGTAGCGGACTACACGCACGGGACTCAAGATCCACCGATGCCTCAGTGAGATGAGAGATCCCGCTCCTTAGGGATTCGTGGGTTCAAATCCCACCCTCCGCACATTTTATTGTTCCCAAAACGCTTCGTGCTTTAAACAGAGATGGTGTGCTAGTCCCACCCGCCGCACCAATATTTACTCCGTAGGGGTTTGCAATCGCTGGCGTCGCATCCTGAGTTCGTCCATCTTCTCTCGGACTACCGAGTGAATGAACTTGGTGCCGAAAATCAGGTCGCGATTGAGGGTCATGTTGACTGTTTCCACGCCATCAAGTTTGCCCAACGCGCGAATCTTTGTGGTGACCGTACCCAGGTCGACATCCCTGCAGAGCAGATACTTCATCGGAGGGTTCTTGGCCTGGTGCATCAGGACCACATCTCCCATCAACTTGCGCAGCTCTCCCGCACTCACAGTCCCTGCGACCGCAACGTGATACACAAGTTCTCCCGCACCCTCGGATGCGCCCTGCCGAGGATCAATCGAAATGGCCTCCGACTCGATGAGGTAGTCGAGATGCTTGCGGACTGTCTTCGGACTCAGACCGGTCGAGTCTATGATTTCCCTCAGGGGCCGGCGGGGGTCATCTACGATCGAGTCGATAATCTGCCAATCCAAGTAGTTCAGAGGAGCATGGGGACGTGCTGGAGTGAAAGCGTGCCCTGACGGCTGTACGCCGATCGCTCGCGAAAGATTCTCAATCGCCCGGTTACGGTCACGGGTCCAGAGCCCAACCGTCATCCCCCCGTCGAGCTTCCACCCTAGCCAAGCGACTTCAGGCGCCGCGAGAACTCTCGCCACGTCGTCTTTCGTCCTCTCTGGCGGGATGAAGACAAGAACCTCGTCGCGGTCTAGGTAGGCGGCGTCAATCCACAGCCCGAACCCGTGGAGCTTCCCCACGCTCTCGAGGCGTTTCAGGCGTTCGCGCACAGCCGGAGCAGAGAGGGACACCTGGCGCCCCAACGACTTGTAGCTCTGCCTTCCGTTCTGGTAAAGGGCCCCCAGCAATCGGAAGTCTTTCGAATCCATCTATGGGGTCAGATCTCTCTTTGCCTCCCATTTAAAATTCCCCAAATCGAAAGCGGGACCTAACGCTCCACTATATCCAGCCCGAAGATGTGAATGCCCCATGTCAAACGGCAACGTCCCGTTCTTCGTCCCGCTGATGAACCCACTGATCAAGAGTCTCCTGAGGGTAGGCGTCCCGATGGGGCCGATGACGCTGCTCACCGTGAGAGGTCGCAAATCCGGACACCAATACACCACGCCGGTGGGTCTTTTCGAACACGATGGGCGCCGATATGTTTTCGGGACATTCGGCGAGGTAAATTGGGTCCGAAACCTTCGCGCAACTGGCAGAGCGATAATCGGTCGCGGACTGCGTCGCCGACCAGTCAACGCGGTCGAATTGGGTGAGAAAGAGGGTGCCCGCGTTCTCCAAGCCATCCTCGCGCCCTACCTGGCCTCGCGTGCAAGGAGGTCGTTTCTCCGCATGGGATACGACCTGAAGCCGAACGCATCTCCAGTAGACTTCGCCAAGGAGGCCCAGCAACATCCGGGCTTCGAACTCCAATCGAGTGGCAGTCAGTCAGTCCCAACGCGTGTATCTCCATCCGGGAGCATGAGTGATGACGTGAATTACAACTCAGGAAAACGACCGGATTGGGTCGACTCTGACCTCTTCCCATTCGAGAGCAAGTGGATTGACGTCGACGGACACTTGATACACTACGTTGACGAGGGTCCGCAATCCTCTCCCGTCCTTCTCTTCCTGCATCCCGGCGCCGGTTGGAGCTTCACCTACCGATATCATATCCAGCGACTGAGAGATCGATTTCGGTGTGTAGCGCCCGACCTACCCGGATACGGATTGTCTAAAGCCTCTAATGGATACGGTTTCACCTTGCTGGAGCAAGGACACGCCCTCGGAAGCTTCGTAAAGGCGCTCGACCTCAAGAACATCGTGGTCTGGGCAAATGACAGTGGTGGTCCTACCGGAGTGCTAGGCCTTTCCGAAGATTCCGACAGGGTAACCGCCTTGGTCGTCGGCGGTACCTTCGGCTGGTCAATCAAGGAATACCCATCAGTTTCCAGGATGCTTCGCCTAGTCACGAATCGTTTCGCTCGCCTCGTAAACCACTACACGAACTTTCTCGCTAGGTCGATGGGGTCGAAGTTGGCGCTAGGAACCCGGACCCTTTCGCAGAAGGAGCGCCGGCAATACCTGCTCCCATTCAAAGACCGGAATACGCGCAGCCACGCTCTGAAACTGTACGGCAGCTTCAATGACCATGTCACGCAGCAGGAGCTCAATCGGTGTCTCTCGTTATTCCGCGAGAAGCCCATACTGATTCAATTCGGGGAAGGCGACCCGATGACAGGACAGCGATGGCATGAGCGGTGGGCGGAGGAGTTCCCAGATCATCGCGTGTTCCTTCTGCCTGGGGTCCGACACTTCACATTCGAGGGCGCCCCGGAGGCCACCGTTAGGAACTTCATTCAGTGGTGGCACGAGATTGGGGAACATAGGTCAGCTCCGAACCCGCTGTACATGGGGCGATCTGGGGGGTCTCAGGTCAGAGCAACTCAGAATCGATAGAAGCATCCCTACATACGAGTCTAGTGCCTGGATAGGACCTACAAACCCCATCCCCCCGTACCACCACGTTGTAGGATTCTGACCCGACCAGTACTGGATAGGGAATAACGTTAGATTGACTTCGGCTTGTCCGCTCGGTCAGAGATGAAAGCTTCCTCAGGAGGGTTCTCCGCCGCTGCTGCCACCGAACCCTAGTTCCGCGCATATGCGATGGAAATCTTGAATGTTCAATTGCAGCCTCGGACTCAAGAAGTAGGCGACCCCATACCCCTCCCCTTCACTGACCACGAGTGAGTTCTTGAGCAGTATTCCAATGTGGTGAGTGATTGTCCTGTAATCCACTCCCAGCTTATTCGAAAGCTGATTCATATTGCAAGGGCGCTCCGCGAGCTGGACGAGAATCTTCGCGCGAGTTTCTCCGCCTCGGGCGCCTCCCAGCACGTACCAAAGGACGCGGTTGAGTTCTTGGTCATCTGGCAACCAACCCGGGGGCGTTCGCTCGCGATTTTATTTGTTAGCTCGCCCTGAAGAGATTCTGGAGAGATTCTGAAATAGGCTTAAGTCTGGAAGGGCGGCCGCATGCCTGTAATGACCCCCCTTCTATCGCTGGCGATAGTTCTTTATTCGATCAACTCGGTGCTGCTCGCAGCACTGGCCTACGTCTATGGAAGGACGGCGCTTTCCACGAGGGCCAAGTACCCACTCGGACTCTTTGTCTTCTCAACGCTACTTCTCCTGCATAGCGGAGGAACGGCGGCAGCCTACCTCTTTCTGTCGCCCTACTTCCTCGAGGAGGCCGTGCCCTCTATGTTCATAATGGCCGTCTTCGAGCTCGTTGGGGTCGGGTTCCTGTTGAGGATAACATTGTGATCGATAATGTTTCATGAACAACATTCTCCGCCTGAAGGTTTCACCATCGGAATCTGTGCGTCCGATTCAGCTAGCCAGCTCCCAGCTCTGCTCTCCTTCATCAGGGCAGAGAATTTCGGCCCGGACTTCGTCTTGGAGAGAGTGATAGCGGTGGCGAGCGGGTGCCCAGAATCTGTCACGTCGAAGCTCAAGGAGTTGGCATCATCCGACCAAAGGTTCCGAACTGTCGTAGAACCTGAGAGGAACGGGAAAGCTCGGGCTATCAACAAGATAATTGAGTGCTCTGCGGGCAAGTACCTTGTCATGCTCAACGCGGACGCGTTTCCCGAGGTAGGCGCAATCCGCCAGCTATTGACCATGGAAGCGAGCGACGTCAGGATAGGATGTGCGTCCGCCTGGCCTGTCTTCGAGGATGGAGACGGACTACTTCAGCGCGCCCTTTGGCTGATGTGGTCTGCCCACAGCCTGATGTCCCTTCAGTTGAACCATGCAGGTATCAGCAATCACGCATGTGACGAACTCTTGGTGGTCAGGAGTAGCTTGATCAAGAAAGTCCCTGCAAACCTGGTCAACGACGGAGCTTACATCGGAGGCCTGGTGCACGCTCAAGGGTATCTTGTCAAGTTCTCGACTACTGCTAGGGTAAAGATCGAGGTGCCAACCAGACTGTCGGATTTGATTCGGCAAAGACAGAGGGTTATCTTCGGCCACGTACAGGTGTGGAGGAAGCTGGGGCATCCTCCAAAGACGATAGAGTCCATGCTCTTCATGAAACCCTTCTTCAGCGTCAGGACGCTGGTGAGGCTCCTGTCGGGAAGACCACGTTTGATTATGGCTTTGCCTGTCGTCGTAGCCAGTGAGCTGATTTCCACATTCATGGCGTCTATAGACGCCATCAGGTCTCCGGAGAAGCATGCCGTCTGGAAGAGGACCGCCAGGTGAAATCCTGACTCTCGAAAACATAGAGGCCATAGTCGAGGTGGCCGTCAGGGCGGCATGCATGCACGAGTCTGCAGTCTCTCTGACCGATTTGGCTCGGTTGATGCCAGAGGACACGAACACAACCGACCTCGTCACAGCGTTCGAAAGTTTGCCAACACTCCGGGAGAATTATCTCCTGAGAGAAGGGTACGTTCTCAGCAGAAGTGAGGCGCATAAAGAGTTGTTCAGCGAATCCGAAAGACGCCGCCACTCGATTGCTAACATTACGCTCGCAAGGGTTCTCTCATCAAGATTGGGAGGAAGAGACGCGCTCGTATTTGCGGTTAGCGGCTCGACGTCATACCAATCGGCTTCTGTTCATGACGACATCGATCTTTTCTGCGTGACGCCAAGAGGCAAGATGTGGATTTTCCTGGCTAAGGTCTTGGTGCGTACAAGGGCGCTCCACCTACTGAGGAAATCGAGTCGCTCAATCAACGTCAGCTGTGTCATGGATGAAGAATACGCGCGGACCATGTTCAGCACAGATCAAGGTCCGTTATTCGCTAGGGACGCCCTGATGGCCGAAGTCGTCCACGGGCGCGAAGCGTACGACGGACTCTTGGAGTCTGCTTCCTGGATGAGGCTGTATTTCCCCAAGCTCTATGGTCTAAGAAAAAGCCTCGGTCGGGCAAAACTTCGGGCGCAACTCTCAACACCTGTCGGCCATGGGATCGCAAATCGCTTCCTCTACTTCGCATTTGGTTCCTACATTCGCGTGAAGGCGCTACTTCACAATCGACTACTCGTCAAAGAAGGGAAGAGATCTTCGCTCTTCATACCGCGAATCGGCCTTGACCATCTTTTCTACGAGTCGGAGCGATATGTGACGCTCAAGGCGATATATTCGAGTATTAGACACGATGAAACTGATGTCTCAAGTCAACCCACTTGGGAAGAAGGAAGACCGAGGAGCTCCGAATCGGACCGAACTCTCACGTAAGCCGGGTAGTCGGAAACCCGCAAGGAGGATCGAATCTCCTGATTGACTTGGGTTAAAGGCCTCGCTAAGCCATTGGTGATAGGCCTCTTGATTAGAGAGTTCCTCGCGCCTTTTACGGGCCATCCCTGGGACTTCGAAATTTGGGTCAGACTCGGCGTCCTCCTCCAATCTGGAACGAACCCCTATTCCCTCCTTCCGTCTGTCAGCGGTCTGAGTTTTGCACCGTATGCGTCGATGACTTCGATCAGTTACCCTCCACTTCCGGCCCTGATTTTCGCGGTAATCTACAGGTTGTACACGGTCTTGGGTTCCGTTTCTCCATTCCTGTATTACTTCTTGCTAAAGCAGCCGATGGTACTTTCCGATGCGTTGGTGGCCCTCCTCCTATTCAGGCTGCTCGCTCCAAGAGGGGACGAAGACAGGGCCCGAAAGATCGCGTCGTTGTGGCTCTACTTCCCCTTTGCAGTCATCGTTTCTGCGATGTGGGGCGCTCTCGACCCGATTGCGCTCCTTCTCACCCTCGCAGCGCTGTATTCCTTCGAATCGAACAGGACGAATCTTTCGGCTGTCTTCCTCGGTTTCGCCGTCTTCATGAAACTGATGCCAGTGATATTCCTGCCCGTGTTTCTCATTGACAGAAAGCTAACTTTGAATCGGATCCCGTTCGTAGCCACGACCATAGCGATACCCGCGCTGGGGACTGCGATTCCAACCCTCGTTTTCGGTTGGGGCTTCTTTAACTTCTACAACGCCGTTTCGTACCAAGCAGCTCTTCCCGCGTTCGGAGGGATGAGCATCTTCTTTCCGCTCGCTTTTACGACTCCGCCCGACCTATTAACCTTCGCACTTGGTTCTCTCTGGTTGCCTGCTTTGCTTCTCGGCTACGTGTTTCTCTGGAACAAGAAGTTCGGGTTAGCCGAAGGCCTTCTCCTCACGGTTTTGATTTTCAGTGTATCGCGAACTGCGGTACCTGAACAATGGGCGGTCTATCCCATGGCCTTGCTTCTCGTCACCCTAGGAGGGGAGGCTTGGCGGCATTTTGTCGCCATAACCGGCATCGCATCGGCATTCCTGGTAACGAACAACGCCCTTCTCGTTAGGTTCTTTTCCCCTTCCTCTTTGGCCGCCTTCAATTGGGACCAATACGTCGATAACGCCTCCGCGTTTTCTGACTTTCGATACGCTCTGCTCGTAGCATTTTCCACGCTATTCTTTGCAGAGGGGATTTCGGTCATCACGGGCAAGAAGTCATTCCTTTTCGCTAAGCTAAAGGTCATTTCCGCTGTGAGCGCGCGAGGGGTACTCCCCTCTCTCGTCTACCTGGGGATTGTCTCGGCGACAGGTGGGCTCTTGGACTTCACGGTCACGAAGATGATTACTGACTGGAAACTGGCAATCGAGTCGCACGTCTTCTTAGGCCTGAGCTGGCTTTCGCTTTATCACATCATGTTGGTCGTGGTCTTCGAAAGCGTGGCGTTCATCGTGGTCTCCTTCTCTTGGAAGAACTTCTCCCAGTCGGTCGGCCTCTTGATTCTTCTGACGTCGCTCAACGTTGCTGCGAGCGGATTGGCGCTTGTCATCTTCAACTTGCTGGACGGCGCCCCGATTCTGGCCACGACACCGATCTACCTCGCAGGTTCGCTTGTTGTCTCAGAGAGGTTCTTCCTCACGTTTGTCTTGCTGACGTGCGGGCTGGGCATCCTATATCTTGCCGAGATCAGGTGGTCCGTCCTTCTGGTGCCCAAGGCTTTACGTCGAGCCTTCCAGGCCGTTCGTTGATGAATGAAGCCATGAAGTTAGTCTATCTCCTTCTTCACGACTTCAAGTTCGCTTCCCTGAGGGTCGAGGACTTCGCGTTCAAGAGGTTCCACTTTTCGAAGGAGTACGCCAAGCGCATGGCTCAGCTCGGGCACGACGTCAAGCTCTACATCATGGCCGACGACATCGCGCGGAAGCAGGTCGTGGAGGTCGAGGAGATGGAAGTCAAGGCCTTCAACGTATCACTCCAGTTCCCGCCCATGATGAGGTTCGGCAATGCCCACAACCTGGGCGTCTTGGGGGAGATTGAACGAGACTCACCAGACGTGGTACACCTTCACAACTACTACCTCTGGAATTTCCTCTACACCGCGCCTTGGGTGAAGAGACTGAAGTTACCGCTTGTCGCACAGTTCCACGGAACAGACCCAATACGGAGAGTAAAGGCATCTATCTTCTATCCGTCTCTTAGACTGTGTGACCGCCTGCTCGTTCCTATCAGGAGCGAGGAGGACTTCCTGATCAGAAGCATGAGAATCCCAGCGAATCGCGTGTTGAGGTTCCCGAGCACCGGGGTAGATACTCGAGTCTTTCGCCGGACAGCCGCGAAAGAAGAAGACCCACTCCTGCTCTATGTGGGAAGGATACCCGAGCCATCTTCGTACCGTTGGGAGAAGGCCCCGCAGTACCTGCTCCCGATTCTCAGCGCGCTCCGGAAGAACGGCGTCAGGGCTCGCCTCATAGTGGTGGGCGACGGCCCCGGATTGCCTTCACTCTCCAGAGACGCCGAGAGATTGGGGCTACGAGATTCAGTTCTTTTTTTGGGACAACTCGACAATGAAAGACTACCCGAGCTCTATTCGCGCAGCTGGGTGACGTTCGTACCCATACATATGGAAGACATAGAGCCGTTCTGGGGAGGCACTTTGCAGGAATCTCTGGCTTGCGGGACTCCTGTAATCGCGTTCAATGCCGAATCACCTGGATTCAGGAAGTTCGGTTTGTTGGTCCCACCCAGGGCTGAGAGCGCATTCAAGCTAATCGAGACAGCTCTTGCCAATCCGGCTAGGCTAGTCTCAGCAGGGGACGAGGGGCTAGAGTTCATCAAGGAGAACTGCGATTGGAATACTCTTGCTCAACGGTTGGACTCGTTGTACTCGAGCCTGGCAAAATGACCCGAAAAACGTCCAAACAGTTTCCCCGTGTGGTCCAAGACAGACTTGGACGCCTACCCTACATCTTCTGAAAGACGAAAAGTGTCTGGTCTCCAAGCCTGTTCAACGGGAAGCTACCGCCTAGGTAGGGTTCTAGCCTTTCGAGAATAGACATGACATGTCGGAACCGGACATAGTAACTGTTGAGGTAAGCAGGAGGCAGCAATGCTGGAAGGGCAATCGTCTTCCTCAACTTGAATTCAACCCTGAAAAAATCGACAAACTCTGACGGCGCATAATACGTCGAAGGTATGTCCCTACCACCAACGGAAACCATTATCGGCTGAAATTTTCGTGGATTCAGCCTCCCGAATTGAAGAGCGACAGCATGCGAGAGAGCCTCAGTGATGCACAACCTGTTTCTAATCGAGCAGATGAGGTAACCATCTTCTTCCAACACGGAAGAGACACCTCGAACGAATTCTATCAGATGAGGTTCGCAATTTAGCGCGCCGTTGAAGGAATACGCTATTCTCACCTTATGATCAGGTAAATATTCTCTTACCCTTGCTATTTCACTTGCCCTGACCTCGATAGGGACTATGTTTTCTAGCCGCCTTGCTTTAATCTTGAGCCGAAGGAGCCCAATCATCCCTTTAGCTACGTCGGTCGCAAAGATGCGTCTTACGTGGGGGGAGATCTTGATAGCTTCAGCCCCCGTGCCGCAGCCTATCTCCAAAAGAGTGTCCGAGCGACGGATATAGTTGAGCAGCAGAGAAATCGACCTACTTCTGATCCAAGTGTTGACGAAGTTCCGACTTATCGTGAAGTCGTACTCCTCGCTCGCAGAATTGAAAGCCGCCGACACCTCGGACTCGTATTTCAAGTGACGCGATTGCCAGGCGCCGAAACTCGACTTGGAATCTAACTCGCCTCCGACTTCGCCCTTTAAGGAGGGAGGCCCCTTCTGGCGAAGTCGAAGCGCGATTTCGGCGTCAGCGTACCAATCTTTCACCACTCGCCTCCCGTAACGTCGAACGAAGTCTTCCGATACACTCTTTCGTTCCTTCTCACTTGCCACGGAGGCCTCCACTTTGAACACTAGACCACCGACATGAACTTTCGACGACTCGCTCTTCAGAGCGTTACTGACCCAATCGGTGTTTGCACGACCGGCTAGCACGTAGAATGAATCATCCTGATGCGTATATCTTAGCTCCACTACATGAGGTAATCCAGTTATCCTACCTGCCGTAATCAGCTTGATTGTTCCGATTTTCGGTGGGACCCTCATGGAATTTTCGGGTTCGGACAATTCGCTTACCTACAAATCTGCAAAAGAAGGCCTCGCAACCTCAGGGTCGGCTTACTCCTCGGCATGTGGGATCCCAAGTGCCCAGGAGCCCGGATGGCGTTGCTGTTCTTAGCCACCTTTTCGCCATGAACATGCTCAAGATCTCTGCCGAATCTGTACTCTGCTTGGCGTTGACGATTTGGACCGAAGACCTTCCAAATACCCAAGGGAGAGGCTTCTCAGGATCGCCCCTTTCTTTCGACCCCTGGTAGCATAGGCAAGCAGGTTTGGAATCACGAATTTGGCTGACTCGAATACACTTCGTAATGCGAAGAAGCGCTGCTCCCCCAAGAGCTTCCTTCTGATGATGAACCAATCACGTATCTCGTAACGGACCCGCTCGGGGTCTGCCGAGCCATGCGCGGCCCACCAGCCAAATTTGCCTGGCAGCTCAACGTCGTGGTAAGTCAAGGAACCGCTGTAAGCAAAGACACCCCACCTCTTAGCTTTTAGACGTAAGCACAAATCCATTGAGCTGTTTACCACCAAGTTTTCATCAAAACCGCCGACATCCTCGAGAGCTCGCCTTCTGATTATGAAGGCGTTCGGAAGTGCATCGGTACTTAACAATCTGTTTTCGAGAGACGCGTTCCTTGGCAGATTTCTGCCTATGAGAAGATGTTTGAGCCGCCCTGGTAGTAGCGGAGTTGCGTACACCCAAACTGTGCTCGGGGTGGATTTGTATAATACAGAAGGCATCATCGCGGCCACGGTGGGCGAAGCCCGGATTCTGTTCACCAATGGACCGATGGTGGTATCGTCTACAACGTTGTCATCGTCTATGAAGTAGACGAATTCTGTCTTCGTCCTCTGCCAACCCATGTTCTTTGCTTTCGAAATGAAGACGCGTCTTCCCAGGACGACGTGCTCTAGGTGTAAACTTTCGAATCGTCTGAGATCCGCAGGTTCATCCGAGTCGTCCACGACAACGACCGAATCCAGTTCTGGTACTTGGTGTCTCTCCAGACTCTCTAGGAGCGCAACCAGTTTTCGAGGCCTGTTATGAGTAGGTATGACGACAGTCACCAGCGCGTCTAATCCCATAAGCTAAGCTCTCTAAGCTGTATTTTTTACCTTACTCCAGATACTTCGTGAGGGCACAGTACGGTTTGGAATGCAAATCGCATAATCGAAAAGCAAGCGAGAATTGAGGGACAGGCTTTATCACCTCTCCCACTATAAGTGCGCCTAAATCCTGATGCCGAGGAGTTGCTCGAGGATATCTGTGAGAGTGACCATCCCGACCATTCTCTCCTCGTCGTAGACGAAGGCGATCGAGGTGCCTGCCTTCTGCATCCTGTCCATTATGATAGTGACCGAATCATCGCTCTCCACCCTAGCCGCTTGGGTCATGTAGACTGAGGCGAGGTCATCAAACCTGCCCTCGGCAATCGCCTGCGAGACCGAGCGGAAGGTTATCGCCCCGACGAACTCCCTCTTATCGCCGTCGTAGACGGGAGCCTCGTCTGGTTCGAGCTCCCCTTCAGCTTGAGCACTTCAGAAACCGTCGAGGTTGTCTTGGCCGATACGATCTCCAGCGGGGTCAGGGTGTCTGAGGCGACCTTCTTCGAGGAGGCGAGCGCGCTTCTGATAATCCTTCCCGCGTCAGGTTCGATGTGGCCATCCTTCTCGAGGAGTCCGACCAACTCCTCGAACTCATCAACCAGTTCTTCGGCCGTGTCGCCCGGCTTCCCCATCAGCTGCTGCGAGAGGCTGCGCGCGAAGTTTGTGGGGGACCGCGTCGGGAGAGAGTACCTTGACGAGGGCGAGGGAGCTGGGGCGAGCCGAGTCGCCATCCTGACCGAATTCTCGATCCCGATCGCCTTGGGGTGGAGAAAGAGGAAGATCATGATTAGGAAGGAGCCGAGAATCGCGCTGTACACCCAGCCAAGGGGCCAAAGAATTCGGAGAAGACCAACCCGATTGAGGACGCGAGGACGACGTTGGTTATAGTATCGAGGAAGGTTGTCGTTCTGACCAGCCTTGTCTTCTCTCTGATCAGTTCGAGCGCTTGACCGGCTCCCCTAGTGCCCGACCTGGCGGCGGCGTTGAGGGAGACCGGCCTTACGGCGAGGTATGCGGCTTCAATCAGGGACGACCAGAATGAGACGAGTGTTGCAACCACCAAGGATATGTAGATGATTAGACTGACCAATCAGCTACTCGATACTGGCACCGCCAGCCAATAAACGAGAAGGGTCGTCAGGAGACGACCGTTCCAATCTTCGCTCCTTGAACGGCCATCATCACGTTTCTCGGGTCACTGCCATCAAGGACGATGAGCTTCACTCTGCTCTCTGCAAGCTGCTCGACCGCAACCGGGTCGACGATGCTGTGGATCCCGGGGGTGTGGCGCCCCCCGAGTATCTCCTTCATCCTCGCGTACGAGATCGAGTCGAGCTTCTTCGCCTTCGTATCTATCTGCGGGTCGGAGGTATAGTTTCCTTGCTGGTTCGAACCCTTGACCAGGAGGTCCGCGTTCCACTTCTGGGCAAGAATCGCAGCGACCGTATCGGTGGTTATTCCTGGCCTCAGGCCGCCCATCACACCCACCCTGTTCCTGCCCAGCCTGAGAAGCATGCTGTTGATCGAGGTGGGCACGGAGCTGACTCCCCCGAGCTTCATCGCGACCAAGCGTGCATTGAGCCTCGACGTGTGGATCGCTATCAGGTCTTGATGGAAGCTTGAGAGGCCGACTTTCCTCGCTGATTCGATGTACTTCCTGGAGAGGGGACCGCCTCCGACTATGACAGCGAGCGTGTGTCCCTCGCCCGTGAGTTCGGAGACGACCTTGGAGTAATCTTCGACCACCTCGGGGTGGGGAGGTGAACCGAGGACGGAGCCCCCGATTCTCAGGACAATCTTCAAAGCTTCGCGTGGCCTCGGGACCCGTGATTAGAAGGTTTTGCCTGCGCAGCTCTTATAAGCGGGCGGAGAGAATTTCAGGATTGCCCGATGCATTATCACTCTGGCAACTGTCAAAGATTGACGGAATAACGCAGGTGTTATCGTAGATTGTCGACGAAGCGTGACTCTGTAAGATTATACAAGATCAGGAAGCTCATCTCGGAGCTCTCCAGCAAGGAGGGGAGGGGGACCGAGCTAATCTCGCTCTATGTGCCGCCGAAGAAACCGGTCCATGAAGTGATATCCAATCTGAGAGACGAGTGGGGAACGGCCGGCAACATCAAGTCGGATACGACTAGGAACCACGTCCAGGATGCCCTCGTCAAGACGATGCAGAGATTGAAGCTATACAAGACGACTCCTGAGAACGGTCTGGTGATTTTTTGCGGTGCTCTACCCACCAACGGGCCTGGCAGCGAAGTCGTCACAATCCACGAGATCGTACCGCCGAAACCCGTCTCGACCTATCTATACATGTGCGTCGCACCTGAAACGAAAATTTTGATGGATGATGGCACAGAGAAAACCATAGGGGAGCTTAAGAGTTCTTGGCCAAATGAAGGGGTGATGTCTTGGGATGCTGACAAGCACAGCCTCGTCGGCAGCTCGATACAAGACTACCTCGACGCTCCTGTAGGGGGACGTAAGACGTACCGTCTAACCGTGGAAAGCGGAAGAAGTTTGGTTGCCACTGAGGATCATCCATTCTGGACCCCAAAGGGGTGGGTGAGAATCGGGGAGCTCAAGA
This sequence comes from Nitrososphaerota archaeon, assembly GCA_005877225.1. Lineage (GTDB taxonomy): Archaea > Thermoproteota > Nitrososphaeria > Nitrososphaerales > Gagatemarchaeaceae > TA-13. The sequence goes on along the minus strand of VBPK01000067.1, from coordinate 5,693 downwards.
AAGGAGACTTGGTATGCGTCTTGCCTTTGCCCGATATGGACTCGAGAAAAGGATCTGCTAGGAAGAAAGATTCAGAGAAAGTGATTCTGGACGAAGAGTCGTTGTGTAATGTTTCTTCTCCACCTAAGAACTTGCGGTTAGCCATCAAGAGATTGAAGAAGCGTGGACTTCTGCCCCTGACTTCTCAAAGTCCCAAACTAGTCATGATTGCACGAATAATGGGACATCTGTTCAGCGATGGTTCGATGACCCAGACAATAGAAGAGAGGTCGCGTGGCCCCTACTCATACTTCACAGTGGATTTCTGCATCGGAAGGAAGGTCGACGAAGATGAGCTGAGAAACGACATTGCAGAGCTGGGCGGCAGGCTTCCCCAAGGCTATGAAGCAACCTACACAATGAATGTTGAAGGGAGGGCGTATACCGGTCACGTCAGGCATGCGAAATTGCGGGATGTTGCCATTTGCACCTTGCTCAGGGCTCTTGGTGCTCCCATCGGTGACAAAGTCAAGAATGGTACCGAGATTCCTAGATGGCTTATGGAAGCGCCTCTCACTGTCCAGCGCGAGTTTCTGGCCTCTTACTTTGGTGGGGATGGCACCGTACCGAGGATCGTGAAACGCAACCTTAGCAGTCAGTCTGGAGTAGGATTCCATAGAGTAGTGCAGAAGAAGGATGGTGGCATGAAGCTAGCCCGTCAGCTGGTGTCGCTCCTCTCCAAGTTTGGAGTTACAGTGAACGCCATTGACTGCACACCAAGTTACAAACGAAATGACGGCTTCGAAACAGTTGAGATTCGCCTCCGCTTCAAACTTTCGGAAGATAACATTCTGAAGCTCTGTCAAAGTATTGGAATCAGATATTGTTCCAGAAAGGCAATGAGCGTCAATCTAGTAGGGGAGTATCTCAGAATTAAGTCGCATTTACGGAAAGAAACTAGACAGAAGATGATGCAAGCACAACGGCTCAGAGCGGAGGGCACGCATGTAAAACAGATCGGAGAATTATTGATGGTGGCTGGGACAACTGCGAGTCAATGGACTCGGGGACGCGTTAGGGCACCACTAGTGCCAACAACTCTGTTACCAACATTCTCCGAGTGGTCAAAAATCGCGAGGACTGGTTTGGAGGAACTACTTTTATGGGAAAGTGTGACTTCGAAGGAGCCGACTGTCATCTCCGATGTGAGAGATTTGACGGTTGAGGATAGTAGCCACAGTTTCTTCGCGAACGGTTTCCTAGTCCACAATTGCGACGACCATTACCACCTCGAATGGCTCAAAGACATGCTCAAGGAGGAGAAGGTCTACGGGATAATCTCGATTGACTCGACAGAGGCGGGCTTGGGAATCCTCAGCGGCGACCGTCTTGAGGTCGTCGATGTCATCACCTCAGGGGTTTCGGGGAAAACTAGGAAAGGTGGGCAATGCGTAAGCTCCGACACAATCGTCCAGCTTGAGGATGGGAGACTCGTCCCCGTATCCCGTCTGTCGCCCGGGAGCAGGATTGCGAGCTACAACTTCAGCAATCACACTCAGGGAATCTATGAATGTGCCGACACGTTCACTCTCATCCCGAAAGAATACTGCCAGGTCGAGACTGTCAACCCGAAGTTGACCGTCAACGTCACGGGTGAGCACAGGTTCTTTACTCTCACAGACGGAGGTGTCTCCACAATCGAAGCGTCGGGACTCGGGAGGGGTGATAGAATTCTCGTGTCGCGGAGCCTCCCTGAGCCTGCGAACCCGGTCCTGTGGACGAGGTTCCCGGCCAATTACACGTACACCGTCTCTCTGGAAGGCAGGGAGTCCCTCAAGGCAATGCGGCTTCAGAGAGGGATATCGCAGCCGAGGCTGGGTGCGATGCTTGGTGTGCATCAAAGCGAGATTTCGCAGTTCGAGAGGGGAGAGAGAAGCCTTGCATGGACAAAACTCCGCAAGATCGTCAGTTTCTTGTACGGGAACGTCGATGAGTTCCTCGCCAAACATGTGGAAACCAAACGAGCTCTACCCGAGCTATTCACCAACGACCTCCTTCAACTCCTCGGCTACATAACCGGAGATGGCAACTACTCCAAGAACCGCATAACGATGTATGAGCAGCGGGTTGAGGTGGCACGCAGATACTCCCGCCTAGCGAGTAAGGCTCTGGGACTGCGAAATGTTCCCATCCTGACGATTGATAAGACGAGACAGAGGAACTCGTTTGCGAAGCACCCGTATCTTGAGATTAGGATTTACAGTAAGGAATTCGCCGAGGCGCTTGGGCGGTGCTATCCCGCGGTAATCTCTACAGAATCGAGGGAAATCCCCGAACAGATGCACCGCCTCGATAACAAGCACCTTGCCTTCTTCTTGAGGGGGCTGTTCGATGCGGAAGGCCACGCGCGCAGCAAGAGGATAGGAATAGCAATGAAATCTGAGACTTTGATTAAGCAACTCCAGCTGCTTCTAATGAGATTCGGGATCGTTTCATCATACAGCCACAGCGTCAACAGATATGGTTCAACCATGCATGCGCTTGACATTAGCGATTTCGGCTCGCTTGAAGTGTTTTACGAGTCGATTGGTTTTTCGGCTAAAGACAAAGAGCGCAAGCTCGAACGAAGGGTAGCGAAAGGTCGGGCGAGGAGTAGCTTCCTTAACGTTCCTGTGATTGGGTCTTGGGTGGACCGTAGGGCAAAGGAGTTGGGGATAAAGCGAAGACAGTTCCCCGGAATAACGAATTTCTTTCACGATGAGAGAGGGATAAGCAGGTCTGTTTTCAGCGGAGTTGTCCGAACATTTGAGGACGAATTAGCGAGGGCGAGGAGTTCGAATGACTCATCAGAGAGACTCGAACTCCTCCAAGATACAATATCTCAGCTTCGAATGATAGAGCAGAGTGAGCTGATTCTCGCAAAAGTGAAGAGGGTTCGGTGGAAGAGGAATTTGCGTAACGACAAGTTCATCGATATTGAACTTCCCGTAACTCGTAGTTTCATTGGCAACGGTTTCGTGTTGCACAACAGTGCTCGTCGCTATGAGAGGGCGAGAGAGATGGAACTCACCTACTACTTCAACAGGGTGGGCGAGCACGCTGCGAGGGTCTTCGTCAATGACATCAAGGTCACGGGTCTGATCGTCGGGGGCCCCGGACCGACGAAGGAGGACTTCCTGAAGGGTGGGTATCTCCACTATCAGTTGCAGAAGAATGTCCTCGCAGTCATTGACTCCTCGTACGCGGGGAGGGAGGGTGTGAGGGAGCTCGTGGAGAAGGCGGCCGATACCCTCCAGGACGTGAGATTGATTGAGGAGAAGAAACTCGTCCAACGATTTCTGACCGAGGTCAACAAACCTGGCGGTCTCGCGATCTACGGCCTCCCCAGAGTCCTCGACGCGCTGCAGAAGGCGATTGCGGATACCGTCTTGATCTCGGACGATATCGAAACGACCAAGATATCAATGAAGTGCAAGAACTGCGGGACGACAAAGGAAAGTGTCGTCCAGAATCAGAGCAAGATGCAGGCGACGCAAGAGATGATCTCCACCCCTTGCGAGAAGTGCAGGTCGACCGACTACGAGATTCACGAGAAGGACATCGTGGACGTCTTGGAGGAGACTGCCTTTCAGGTCGGGGCCAAGGTAGAGGTCATCTCATCCGGCACAGAGGAGGGAAACATGTTCAGGTCCTTCGGCGGCGTCGCCGCCTTCCTCCGCTACAGACCTCAGTGACATCCTATCACGACCGAGGGGTGGACTTGCCCTGTTTTGGTAGGGGCGCTCGGGTGGCAGTAGCCGGGACGCCCACAGGTGTGGCCATCTCTCACAATATGAGACAGCCGTTTTGGACTGGTTGAGCAGGTTCGTCTACATTTTTGAATGCGCTCGGAGCCCGTCTGCTGTTGGGTATGAGCGACGTCAATGTAGACGCGCAGTTGAAGGGCAACACTCTCAGGGTCTACGTCTACGCCCTGAAGAAGAGGAAGGTGGGAGTGAGAGAGGTCCAGCGCGCTCTCCGCCTCTCCAACCCATCCCTGGCTCAGTATCATCTCAACAAGCTGAGGGAACTAGGACTGCTCAGGGAGGAGGGAGGAGACTACGAGGTCGCCAGTGAGGTGAAGGTTGATCTGATGCGCGACTTCCTGAGAGTCGGGACGATGATCGTGCCGCGGTTCGTCTTCTACGCCGTCTTCTTCACCGTCTTCGCCGTCTACTTCGCCATCATTACCTACCAGATCTACGTCTACGTGCCGGTCGTTCTGTGGTTTACCGGCTTCCTAGCTCTGGCCGCCGTAATCTTCTGGTATGAGGCGCAGAGAGCCTGGAGGTCGGCTCCCTCCCCATAGCCCTAGGAATTTTTTTATCTCGGTAAAGTCGCCTCCCCAGTGGCGTCGCGATGGTCATAAGAATAGGAATCATCGGAAAGACAAACGCGGGGAAGACGACCCTCTTCAACTCGATGACGCTTCTATCTGGCGAGGTCTCCAACTACCCCTTCACCACCAAGACCCCCGAGACGGGAGTCGCGAGTGTAGTGACGATCTGTGTACACAAGGAGTTCAACGTGCAGGACAATCCAGCAAATTCGCGCTGCGAGGACGGCTGGAGGTTCGTGCCAGTCGAGGTCACCGACCTGCCGGGGCTGATAAAGGGGGCCTGGATGGGGAAGGGGCTGGGCAACCAGTTCCTCTCCGTGGCGGCCCAGTCCGACGCACTCCTCCACGTGGTGGATGCGTCTGGGAGCGTCGATAAGGACGGGAAAATCACGGAGCCTGGGACGGGAGAACCAATAGCCGACTTGGCGGACGTCGAGCTCGAACTCGTCTTGTGGTATGTCAAGCTCTTCACCAGCAACATAAGCAAGATCTCGAAGCTGGCAAGGATGTCTGGCTCGAGCCTCCCGGACGCCGTCGCTCAGGTCATGCAGGGCGTGGGGGTGAGGAAGGAGCATGTTCAGAACTCTCTGAGAGAGTCCCTCCTCGAGGGGAAAGACATCGATAACTGGAGCGAGAAGGAGATACAGAACTTCTGCTGGGTGCTCCGAGAAGTCTCGAAACCCACCCTGATAATAGCGAACAAGATGGACCTTCCCTACTCGAGCGAGAACTTCAAGCGACTTAGGGAGAAGTACAAGGGCTTGATCGTCGTCCCGACGAGCGGGGAGGCCGAGCTGACCCTCAGGAGGGCGGAGGCGAAGGGTCTGATAAAGTACATCCCGGGGGAGGAGAGGTTCGAGATCGTTCGGCCTCAAGACCTCAACGACGCTCAGAGGGCCGCCCTCGCCTACATCAGGCGCAAGGTCTTCGGGGAATACCTGAGGACGGGCGTCCAGTTCGCCCTGAACATAGCAATCTTCAAACTCCTCCGCATGAACTCGGTTTATCCCGTCTCGGACCCCGAGAAGCTTACCGACAAGCAGGGGAGGGTTCTTCCGGACCTTTACCTGATGCAGGCTGGTTCCTCAGTGACGGACCTCGCGAAGACGATACACACCGACCTGGAGAAAGGGCTGCTCTATGCGGTCGATGTTAGGACCGGATTGCACCTACCGACAAACTATGTGTTGAGGGACCGAGACGTCCTCTCAATCGTCTCGACCGCGAAGAGGGGTTGAAGGGGCAGAGAGCCTTAAAGCATCGGGTGAGATGATAGAGGGGAATGCTGTCGCAGAAGGAACCCGTACTTACGGAGATGATGCTGAGATATCCGTTC
>VBPK01000066.1 GCA_005877225.1 Nitrososphaerota archaeon | reverse complement strand
CGGGGAGGACGTGATCGAACGGCTGAAGTGGATGGGGAGTGTCTTGGCTCCCGTGCTGAAAGCTACCATCGAGGAAGCGAGGAAGGAGAGTGGCCGCGGTGTCTCGCTCAAGCCCATGATCGCGCAGGCCCTCACAATGGGCGATGAAGCTCACAACAGGTGCAATGCGACGACCTCCCTCCTTATCCGCCAGGTCGTCCCCTTCATGCTCAAGAGCGGGCTCGACAGGAAGATGCTCTTCGAGGCCGCCAAATTCATGAACGAAAACAACTTCACGGCGCTGAACCTCGGGATGGCGGCCGCCAAGGCGATGTCCCTCGCCGCGCACGACGTACCCCACAGCACGCTCGTGACCGTAATGTCGAGGAACGGCACGGACGCCGGCATCTGGGTCAGCAGCCTCGGAAACAGGTGGTTCACAGCACCCGCGCCTGTCCCCAGGGGGCTCTGGTTTCCAGGATTCTCAGAGGCGGACGCAAACCCGGACATCGGTGACAGCGCCATCACGGAGACGGCGGGTTTTGGCGGGTTCGCTACGGCCACCGCGCCTGCGATAGTGGCATGGGTGGGCGGATCGGTTCAGTCGGCGATCGAAGTCACGAATAGGATGTACGAAATAACGTATGCGAAGCACAAGTACTTTCAGATCCCGTTCCTCAACTTCCAGGGAACTCCAACTGGTATAGACATCAGGAAGATTCTCAAGACTGGTATCTTACCCAAGATCAACACGGGAATCGCCCACAAGAAGGCGGGGGTCGGGCAGATTGGCGCGGGTACTGTCTCCTTCCCGATGGAGGTCTTCAGGGCTAGCTTAAAGGGCTACGTGGATAAGTACGGAGTATGAAGGAAGGGATAAAGGAGAAATACCAATCAGCGTTCGCGAAAGAGTCATGCAGCTTGTCGTTCGGAGTGCTAGGACTAGCTGATTTGAGCTGGTTTCTGGCGATATTCGCCTCTTGGGGAGGTGATCTTTCGCATTATCGCAGCACACAGTAAGCGTTCCGCTCGCGGGGACGGGACATTTCAGCAGCGTCATCGCTGACCGTTGCTACCCATGTGCACTGTTGATTGGAGAAGAAGGCCGCGCCGCTGGGTGGCTCGCGACTCTGGCTCGGAGGTGATTTTCAAGTTAGCTTTCCTTTGACACAATCGAACAACTGGTCGACAATCTTTTTGACATTTCCTTCAATGAGGGGCCTCGCCAGACTTCCGAGTGGGCCACTGACGCTGACGTTCGCCTCCCACGCGACTTCTGATGAGCTGTTGTTTCCTGTGACCTTAATGGCGACGTGGCCGTGGAACGCGCTCCCGGACCCCGAGCCTGTGAGCTCGAGGGAGGCTGAGTGCCACGCGGGGTCCTCGCTCGTCATCACGCTGTTGGTCTGAAAGACACTCGAAATGAAACCGATCTTCACCTTGACAGAGGCAGAGACGCGCTTCCCCTCGCCCACCGTATAGCTCTGCAGACCGGGGGCGCATTCGATTACCTTCGCTGGGTCGGAGACGAACCTCCAGACCGTCTCCACATCTTTCTCGAGGTTGAACTTTCCTTGCAGGAGCACGCGAGCGTTCCGCCCCCACCTCGTATAAGGCTAATCAACGGTTCGCGCGAAAATACACTTAAATCGAAAAAATGCCGGCGGAGAGGATGTGGACTGGTCAAAGGCTGTCGACTGGAAGAATTTCAGAATCTTCGACCTCTCCCAGCCGACATCCTGGCGCGCGCCACCCTTCATGTGGTATCCACCCTTCAAGGTCTCCTGGCTCAAGACCCTCGGAGAGCACGGCGTAAGAGCGCAGTATATCGAGAGCTCTCTTCACTTTGGAACGCATTTTGACGGACAAATGCACTTTATGACGGGAGGAAAGGACATCGCAAGCCTCCCCCTTCAAAACTACCTTGTGGGTGACGGGGTGATTCTCGATATCGGCCCCTACGTCGGCGATTACGACATCTACACCCCGGAGACGTTCAAGAAGGCTGCGAAGGAGGGGAACGTCGAGATCAATCGTGGAGACATAGTGGTCGTGAGGACCGGATACCATCACTACGCATGGTGCGGCGACAAGCCAGACGAGGTGAGATACATGATCAAGCATCCGGGGCCGGACGTGAGGTTCGCGAAGTGGTGCATCGAAATGAAGTTCAAGTGGCTCGCTGTCGACGCGATATCCCAGGACCATCCGCTGAATACCGTCGTGAGAAAGGCGAGGGCCGACCTAGTCGAGGAGGCAGAGAAGAAGTGGGGGGAGAAGATCGATAAGATGATGCCGTGGCCAGAGAACTATCAGGTGATGCACGTCTTGCTCTTCCCTCACCTGATTCAACACGCCGAGAACCTCGGAGGGGAGATTGACGAGGCGGCGAACAGGCGCGGCATAATCGGTGCGTTTCCTTTCAAGTTCGAAGACGGGGAGACTGCCTTCGCGAGGATTGTGGCGTTTCTATCAGCAAAGTAACCTAGCGGATGGTTCCAGAACGTCGCAGTCCAAGAATCTCCTTCCTCGAGAAACCCACCTCCCGAAGCACCCCGTCCGTCTGCTCTCCCAGGCGGGGAGAGGGAAGCCTAATCCTCCCCGGTGTCTCGGAGAACTTGGGTAGAGCGGCGACGATCTCCACCTTTCCCAACGCGGAGTGCTTGACCTCGGCGAAAGCTCCTCTCGCCCGCAATTGAGGGTCGTGCGCGAGGTCTTCGATAGAGTTTATCACTCCCGCGGGGATCCCAGCATCCCTGAAAGCACCGACCCATGAATCGGAGGGTCTCTTCGTCAAAGCTTCCCGAAGGATTCCAATCAGGATCTTCCGGTTCGCCGGAAGAATTCTATCTGGATTCGACCGAAATCGAGGGTCGGCGATCAGGTCCTCCCTCTCGATGGTGCGACAGAGCCTCGCCCAGTGCTCATCGTTACCGACGGCGACGACGATCGGTCTGTCCTTCGTCTCAAAGAGTTCGTACGGTGCGAGGAGGGGATAGCTATTCCCGAAGCGCCGAACGGGGGCGCCGGTCAGCTTCGAGATCGTTATCCACTGGGAGACGGCCGAGACCCCGGATTCGAAGAGTGAAACATCAATCAGCTGACCGGCCTTGGTGCGGTCGCGGGCAAGGAGCGCCAAGGTAACTGAAAACGCGGCGTAGAGCGCCGCGAGGATATCCGTGATTGGGACGCCTACACGGAGCGGAGGTCCCTTCGCCTCCCCCGTGACTGACATCAGTCCACTTAGGGCCTGAATTATCGCGTCATAACCTCCGAGTCGACTGTATGGCCCGGTCTGCCCGAACCCCGAGACGGAGCAATAGACGATCTTCCGGTTCAGTCTCCGCAATGAGGCGTAGGAGAGGCCAAGCCTTTTCATGGTTCCTGGCCTGAAGTTCTCAATGAGGACGTCACTCCTCTTGACGAGCTTCAGGAGAATGGCACGTCCCTCTTCCCTCCTGATGTCTAGTGCGATGCTCCGTTTGTCGCGATTATACTGCACGAAGTACGGGCTCTCTTCCTTCACGGTCGTCCCCCATCGTCTCGAGTCGTCACCGTGGTCTGGGGCCTCTATCTTGATTACGTCTGCCCCCATATCGCCGAGGAGGGCGGCGCACAGCGGACCCGCGACGGCAGTCCCCAGCTCCAAGACTCTGATGCCTTCGAGAGGTCCGCTCTTCAAACGGGTTTTGGACTTCGCGGAATCTATCTATTTGAGTTTTCCAGCCTGTAGGGGAGGAAGCTGGCGTTCTCCGAGCAGCTCCTCGCAACGAGAAGCTATCCTCAGCAGGGAGCCCTCCTCGAAGGGTCGGGCGACTATCTGCGCGCCGACGGGCAGGCCCCGCGCATACCCAATCGGGATGGAGATCACCGGGAAGCCGACGACGTTGAAGGGCAAGGTGAGCCTGCTGAGGGTGGTGTAGACGTCAACCGACTTTCCGTTCAGCGTAACCCTTTCTTCTCCGATCTTCGGAGCGAGTACGGGCGTCGTCGGGGCGACTAGGAAGTCGACATCTTTCATGGCTTCGAGGAGATTCTCGTTAATCTCGGGGCGACTATTTTGTGCGCTGATGTACTGGACCGCGGTGATCTCTCTACCTTTCTCCAGGAGCTTCCGAACGTCCTCTCCATACATCTCAGGCATCGTTGATAGCCATTGTTCATGAAACGCCGTCGCTTCGCTCCTCCTTACCGCGGCCCAAACTTCGTAGACCTTCTCAATCTTTCTCACCCCGACGTCGCTGATGGAGACAGTACCCCCGCTCATCCTGTCCAAGAATTTCGAGAAGACCTCTGCGACCTGAGGGTCGATGTCGTCGAGAAAGTACGGGCGAAGCACACCAATCCTTGGGGTTTCGAGGGGAACCTCGAGCTCGGAGAGGTAGTTGGGAACCCCTACCTCTTCGGTCGTCATGTCAGCATTCTCGTAGCCGGCTAGCTCCTGCAGCAACGCTGCGGCGTCCCAGGCGCAGCTCGTCAGCGTCCCAACCGTGTCGAATGAAGTGCTGAGAGGAATCACTCCGACGCGGCTTATCCTCCCGTAAGTTGGCTTCAACCCCACGACACCGCAGAGGGAGGAAGGAATCCTGACCGAACCGCTCGTGTCCGTCCCCAAGGCTGCAACCGTCATCTCGGCCGCCACGGCCGCGGCGGAGCCCCCGCTCGAGCCACCCGAAACCCTGTCGGTGTCCCATGGGTTCCTGACCGGGCCGTAGAATGGGTTGACATTTGTTACTCCCGAGGCGAATTCGTGGAGGTTCGTTGTTCCAATCAGGACGGCCCCCGCCCCGATCAGTCGCTTCACGACGAGGGAGTCGTAGTTCGCCACGTTCGTGGCGAGAATCTTCGAACCTGCCGTACATCGGACGCCCTTGATGTAAAAGATATCCTTCATCGCTATCGGGATGCCGTGAAGAGGACCTGAGTACTTCCCCTCTCGAATTGCTCCTTCGGCCGCCTCGGCTTCTCGGAGGGCCCTATCCCTCAGGATAGTAATGTAGGAGTTGATGGTCGGGTTGAGCCGCTCCGCCCTCTGGAGAACCTCCTCGGTCAATGTCACGGGCGAGATCCTTCCTCGCATGATCTCGGGAGCTAGCGTCCTAATCGTCTTTTTCATTGCTCTGAATGTAGCCCTTCTACCCTTATTACGACTTTGGCCCGCCTCTTTCGCGGTCGAAAGAGTTTAACGACGAAGGGCCCCACCTTCGAGATCTTGGTACTCGAGCCCGAGAAGTACGCGACTGTGGCTGACGCCTTCAAGAAGCTCGTGAGCCTCTCGAAAGTTGTCCCGCGAGTTGAACGCATCGCTGCCCCCGAGTCTTACGGGCGCGTGCTAGCAGAGAGCATTGTGCCTCGGGTCGACCTTCCCTCCCGCCCCGTCTCCCACATGGATGGTTACGCCGTGAATGCCGTCTCCCTCGCAGAGGCCTCGGAGGAGAAGCCTGTGCGGTTGCGGTTGAGAGGTGAGGTTCGGTTAGGTGAAATCCAGAAGAGACGGCTGGGTCGGGGTGAGGCGATCAGGGTGCCTACCGGCGGATACCTACCGAGCGGTGCCGACGCCGTGGTTCCTGTCGAGCGAGCCACCGCGAAAGGCAACTCTGTCTTCGTTGCGAAGTACCACTCAGCTGGAAGCTTCGTCTACCCGAAAGGCGCGGACGTCGCGAGAGGAGTGAGGGTTCTCGACAGGGGGCGCCAGCTGAGGCCGCAGGATGTCGGATTGCTCCTATCCCTTGGCATCGATGAAGTCGCTGTCTACAAGAGGCCGAGAGTGGCGATTATCGCCACGGGGAATGAGTTGACAGATTCTTTGACTAGTATTCATAATGGCCGCGTCAGGAATAGTCATGGTTTCGTCTTCTCGAGGCTCGTTGAAGAGATGGGAGGGGTTGCGGTTGACCTGGGGGTAGTGAAAGACGATATGAAAAAGATCGCACGGAAGGTCAAGCAGGCCCTGGGCAAGGCGGAGATGGTCGTCACAATCGGGGGCACCTCGCTTGGAGGCCTCGACCTCGTCGGGGATACTCTTCGCAAGTTCGTCAAGCCCAGTCAGATAGTCCATGGAATAAGGATGGATAGGGGGAGGGTCGCAGGGGTAACGGCGATTCAGGGCAAGCCCGTCGTGATGCTGCCGGGCCCCATTCAAGGTGCGATGAGCGCCTTCGTCCTTTTCGTCGCTCCCATGATAGGGGCGATCGGAGGACACGATGCGAAGATGAATCGCCCTGTGAAGGCCGAGCTCACTGAAGCCTGGGAGGCTAGGAAGAGGTTCCCGAATTTCACCAAGGTGGTGTACGTCAGGCTGTCTCAGGCCGAGACAGGACTGGAAGCCGCGCCGATGGTCGGGGAGACGGAATCGATGACAATCCTCACGAGAGCGAACGGTTACGTCATCGTCCCGGAGGAGCGAACGGAGATTCCCAAGGGAGGAACCGTGGAGGTGCACCTCCTCCCCGGGTTCTCTTACCTCGCGGACCGTCTCTTCGACTGAGCGAACCGCGCTTTCGCCCTTTCGAAATCAGCGCGTGTGTCGATGTCAACCAAAATGCCATCGTCGTCCACCTCCACCTCATGAATGCTTTCGGGGTGCTTTCTGATGACAGCCTTTCCCCCGACGTCCCCGGAAAGGGTTCCGAGCTCGTCGAAGAAATCTCTGGCGAAGAGGACGGGATTGCCCCTTCTCCCCCGGTAGACTGGAATCACGATTCCAACCCTTGAGGTCTGGTAGCTCTCGATAATCCTGTTGATCGTTGCAACAGAGACGAACGGCTTGTCCGCCAGCCCAAACAGGACAGCCTCCGAGTCGCGGTCAATCGCGCCGAGTCCCGCTCTGATCGAGGAGCTGATTCCTCTTGAACTATCCGTATTCAGGACGACCTTGGCTCCCAGCAGCCGACCTCTTTTCACCGAGTGAACGCCGAAGACTACCAAGACCTCGTCAGCTTTGGAGGCTCCGAACGTCTTCAGCACCTGCTCGAGGACAGTCACCCTCCCCAGTTTCAGAAGCTGCTTGGGGCCCCCCATTCGGGAGGAGCTCCCAGCGGCTAGAATTATCGCTGAGATCACGCCTGACCGAGACGAGTCGGACCCTTCCAATACTTTTGGGTTACGACCCTGGCTCGAGGCTAAGCATATAAGATGGGAGACCCCAACGGTCCCTCGATTGAAACACACCGAGTTCGCCAGGATCCTGAACAGTCTGGTCGGCAGGAGAGAACCTTTCGCGGTCGCGACGGTGGTTCGGACGGAGGGCTCCTCCCTCGGCAAGCCTGGTTTCAAGGTGATAATATCGAAGGAGGGGGAGACCGTGTACGGCTCACTCGGTGGCGTCTGCCCCGAGTCAGCGATAGTGAGTACCGCCCAAGGGACGATGAAGACGGGACAACCCAAGACGGTGAGGGTCTTCCTCGAGAGTGTGGAGAAGGCTGTCGAGGGGACAGTCGTGAGCCAAAGCGAGGACGAGATCCACGTTGAAACGAACTGCGGGGGGACGATGGAGGTCTACGTAGAACCCTACCTTCCTCAGCATAGAATGATCCTGGTCGGCCAAGGGGGGAAGGATGACGTTGAGGATGCCTTGGTGAAGATGGGCAAGACGCTCGACTTCGAAGTAATCGTGGTTGACCACAGCCCCGTGCTGAGCGAGGAGCCGGACCAGCTGATCAAGGAGATGGATTACGATCTCTCCCGTTTCAAGTTCGGCGAGTCAGACTCGGTCATAGTCCTCACTAAAGGCGCGAGGGATGTGGAGATACTGGGGGCACTTTCAAGGTTCAAGCTCGGGTTCGTGGGCCTGCTCGCGAGCAGACAGAGGGTCAAGGACGACCTCCAAGCGCTCCGCGCGCAGGGCTACCCCGAGAAGTTCATCGAGTCGATAAGAGCCCCCGTCGGCGCAGATATCGGGGCTGTCACGCCGTCGGAGATAGCGCTTAGCATCATCTCCGATATCGTTGCTACGAAGTACGGGAAGGAGTTGCCTCACAAGGACGTCAAGCAACCTGCTTCCTTGCGGACTCCCGAGAGGGGGTAGCACGGGTTCGCGCCTCGCGAATCGGTTCTCCTTCCACCCAGAGCTCTCCGCCGCCCACGATCTTCTCCCGCTTCCAGACGGGTAACGAGTGCTTGACCGTCCCTATCGCGAAGCGACACGCCTCAAAGGCTTCTTCCCTGTGCTCGGAGGAGACAGCGACGGCGACGCTGATCTCCCCAACGGGAAGACTCCCCTCCCTGTGAAGAATCTTGACTTTCTTCACGGGCCACCTCTCCCTAACCTCCGCCTCGATCTCCCGTATCCTCTTCTCTGCCATCGCGCGATACGCCTGGTACTCAAGCCTCTCCACCGAGTGGCCTTCGTTGACGCTGCGGACGGTCCCCAGAAAAAGCACGACTCCCCCCGCACGCTCGTCCTTCACCGAGTTGACCACCTCCGCCGGGTCTATTCTGCGTCTGGTCAGATGAGCCGCAGCGGCTGTGCCTCTTCTCATCGCCAACCACCCGCCACAGGAGGGAGAAGAGCCACCTCGTCCCCGTCGTGAAGCACGATTCTTGGCTCCGCGAGCTGAGAGTTGACGGCGACCTTGATCGAGCGCTTCATCGCGGCGAGCTTCGGATGGTTCTTCGAGACGGTCGAGAGCAACGCTTCAATCGTTGAATGGTCCGACAGGGTCATCGCCTCCTCACCGGTCCCGGCGGCATCGCGCGCCTGTGCGAAGTAAAGAACGCTTACTCTTGGCGTCGCGGGCTACCCCCCTATCGCGTTCATGTTTCGCGGCTTGGCCCACGCCTCCTTCACCCAGGGCATGTACCCGACGCCGTCGGGTTTCTTCCAGACGGACTGGAGGATGTAATCGGAGAGTTCGTCGTCACTCCCTCCGTTACGGATTATCGGCTTCAGGTCGTGGTACTCGGTGTCGAAGAGGCAGGATAGCAGCTTTCCGTCTGAGGTGAGCCTAACCCTGTCGCAGGCGTCGCAGAAGGGGTCGGTCATCGGGGTGATAACCCCCAACTCGCCTCTTCCGTCACGGAACTTCCAGAGTGTTGCGGTGTCTCCGGATTCACGCCCGCTCGGCACCATCTCGTATCGGGTCCTGGCTGTTTCTAGAATTTCGGCTCCGCTGACCATGCTATCGGGGTTCCAAATCCCGAGCCCGTCGAGTGGCATGAATTCGATAAACCGGATGGAGAGTTCCCTCTCCCGCGCGAATTCGATGAGGTCGAGGATCTCGTCGTCGTTGTAGCCCCGAATCGCCACGCTGTTGACCTTGACGGGATCCAAGCCGACCCTGACCGCTTCATCGATACCGCGGAGGACGCGCTCCAGAGCGTCAATCCCCGAGATCTTGGAGAACCTCTCCCGCCGGAGGCTGTGAAGGCTGACGGTGACGCCACGCAGCCCCGCTCTCCTCAAGGCGTCCGCCTTCTCCGACAAGAACCATCCGTTGGTTGTCATGTCGATTGTTCTGATGCCGTGGAGCCGCCTCAGTGTTTGTATCAATCGCTCGAGGTTTCGTCTCAAGAGCGGTTCGCCACCAGTGATTCTTATCTTCTCTATACCCAGCGAGGCTAGTACGCGGGCGACACGCTCTATCTCGTCGAAGCTCAGTATGTCCTCTTGTGGAAGCCACCTGACCTTCTCCCGGTCCGGCATGCAGAACAAGCACGCAAAGTTGCACCTGTCGGTGACAGAAATCCTGAGTTTCTTCGCAATCCTACCCTTCCTGTCTGCGAGGCTGCGAGGGGCATCGGAGGAGATCCCGTCCTGCATTGCTATGTTGGGGACCGAGGGGGCGTAAAAAGGTTCTCAGGGGAGGATGGGTATAGCCTATATCCTTCCAACTCACGGATGTCACGAATGACTTTCAAGCAGGTCGATATCTCGAGTAAACCAGTCGTCTACAGGGAGGCGACCGCGACGGGGAGGATCAGGCTGAAATCCAGCACCGTCAGACTGATCAGGGTCGGCAAGCTGGAGAAGGGGGATCCCCTCTCCCTCGCGAAATTGACGGGGATTCTCGCCGCAAAGCAGGCACCCAGCCTTCTCCCTCTCTGCCATCCTTTGAAGATCGAGAAGACAGAAGTCAGGACGAAGGTCGGTGATGACTCGGTGGAGGTCTCGGTTACGGTCTCGGCGCGTGAAAAGACCGGAGTCGAGATGGAGGCGCTCACGGCTGTAGCGGTGGCCCTTCTGAACATCTGGGACGTCGCGAAATCGTATGAGAAGGACGAGAGGGGGCAGTACCCAGCGACCGCGATCGAATCAATCCGTGTGGTCAGGAAGGTAAAGGGTCCTATTGAAGCCTCCTGAGCTTCACCGTCAGCAAGCGAAGAGGAGGCTTCACTTCCACCTCCTGACGGTCAGCAGCAGTAGGTATCGAAGGAGGGTTGAGCATCCTCCCGACGAGTCGGGGGACGTCGCGGAGAAGATCATCGAGGCAGGCGGACACACCATCCAGACTCGGAGGCTGATATCAGATGATGCAAGGATGCTCAAGACGGCTCTACGAGAGTTCATGAAAAGCAATTCCGACGTCTTGGTGTACGTCGGGGGGACGGGTCTCTCCAAGAGAGACATAACAATCGAGACGGTTAGACCTTACTTCGAGAAGGAGATTAACGGGTTCGGAGAGCTGCTCCGCAGCCAGAGCTTCGCGAGGGTTGGGGCCGCCGCGATGCTCTCGAGAGCGACTGCCGGGGTGGCGAAGGGCAGGCTGATTCTCTGCCTCCCGGGTTCCCCCGATGCCGTCGAGACTGCCCTGGCCGTCTTCATATCTGAGTTCCCTCACGCGGTTCATATCGCGAAGAGCTGATCGCAAGTCATCACCCGGGGCTTAGAATGGGTCCGAGAGGGCCAGGGCGTTGGTGTTGTGGAGCCCTCGTCTCCCTGCTCTTCCTTGATGTGGCAATCGCACACCCAACCGGATTTCAGGACATTCAGGATCGGCCGCTCGTGGTCGGAGGACTCTCGTCCTCTCCATAGAATACGGCACCGCAGCTCCTCGGCTCAATCACGCTCGCGAGTCCTCCTGCTCCCTTCTTGTGTGCCGACGCTCGCGGAGGCGAATCGTCCATGACAGGTCCACGAGAGACGTCACTCCCAGCGGTGGAAGGCCGGATGTCCTTTCTTCACGGCTACGAAGGTTCCCTTCATACTGGCCGTCATCTTGCCTTCGACATCGATGAGCCCCTCGACGGTCACGCGATTACCCTCTGTGGAGGTCGTGCGTGCCCGAATATGCATGGTCTTCGAGATGCGGGTAGGGTGAAGAAACTTCACTTCGTACGACGAGGTTACGGTTCCGGGTGAAGAATCCATTCGACTCTTCCTCATCAGAGTATAAGCGGCGGTCCAGTTTCCGTGGCAGTCGAGGAGGGTCGATAGGATTCCGCCGTTCACGAATCCTGCGAAGGCGACATGTTGAGGCTCTGACTTCCACTCCGCGACTACCTCGTCACCGACGGCGAAGCTCCTTATTCTCAGACCCAATGGGTTCTTGGGCCCGCAGCCGAAGCAGAAGCTGTTGGGCGCGTACATCTCCTGGAGACTCTTCATGATTCTCCTCCCCGTTCGAAGTAACAACTCGGAATAAGCTTTCACTTGTTGAGACGCCGTAACCGAGTCTTGGTGGAACGTGGATTCACAATCCCACCCCGACCTCTTCTCGTTCAACTGTAAGCGCAGCCTTGGCTACGGGAAAAGCGCCGGGGGTAGGAGTTTCGCCCGCGGCAGACCCCGTCTAACAGGGTCAGTTTTTACCGCGGGATTCGAACCCACGCGACCCGTGAGGGTCACGGGCTTTCTTTGGGCTGCTCAAGGCCCGCGCAATAACCACTCTGCCACCCCGGCATGATTCGGATGATTCAGATTACTTTTAACCGTTGGCGAGCGAGACCGCATACTGTTCCAGCAGATGACGGTAATCGTTAGAGAGGCGAAGCCATCGGACAAGAAACCACTGATGGACTTCGTCACGAAGACGTGGGGCGGCCACGACTACGTCCCGAGCGTCTGGGATGAGTGGTTGCGCGACAAGGGTGGAAAGATGTTCGTCGTCGAAGTTGACGGGAAGCTGGTCGGTATGAATCGGGTGCGACTTCTCAAGGACGGCACTGGCTGGCTCGAAGGGGTGAGAATCCACCCCGACTTCAGGGGGAAGGGGCTGGCGTCACTCCTCGGCGAGAAGTCGATGAAGTACGCCTCCAACTTGGGGGTCTCCACTTTCAGGCTGACGAGCAGTTCTAGAAACAGAGCGGCGCGTAGACAAGTCGCGAAGATGGGATTCTCAGAAGTCGCCAGGTTCGACGTCTTCAGAGCGAGGACCAAGTCGAGACTCCTTCGCGGGGGAGGAGTCGACAGACTCTCTCCGTCAGACCTCAGCAAAGCTCTGAGGATGATCCGCGGCTCAGAAGAGTACCGGGCTGGCAAAGGTGTCTACTGGGATGCATTCGTGACCCGGGCGCTCGACAGAGAGTCGCTTTCGGAGCTTATCGCGAAGAGATACGTCTTTTCGGCAAGGGATGAAGAGGGAAACAGCGCAGTCGCAGTCTGTGGTCCGTCGAGGGAGGGAGAGGAGGTATGGCTACAAATGTCTTTCCTCTGTGGAGAACCAGCGCTCTGCAAGAAGATCGTTTCTCACCTCTTCCGAAGCTCTAGGCCCAAGAGAGACGAAAACTTCGTCTTCCTGCCGAAAGGGTCGAGATTGTCGAAGAGCTTGAAGGAGGTCGGTCTCAAGAAGTATTTCCAGATGGTCGTCTTCGAGCGGCGTCTCGACTAACAGTTAATACACGTTGGCTGCGAGCTCGAATCCATGAACTCGAAGGTCACGGTTTTGGGAGCCGGGCTGATGGGACACGGCATAGCCCAGGTGGCAGCGCAGGTCGGAGGGTACGAGGTGTCGTTGCTCGATGTGAAGCAGGATTTCCTCGACAGAGGCCTGAGCATGGTCAAGGGTAGCCTCGCGAAGTTCGTCGCGAAGGGGACTTTGACCCAGAAACAGGCGGATGCTGTCTTCGCGAAGATACATCCCACACTGAACCTGAAGGAGGCCGTGAGTGGGAGTGACCTAATCATCGAGGCAGCGTCAGAGGACCCGAAGCTGAAGCTCGACCTTTTCAAGAATGTGTCGGACCTCATCGAAGGAGATGCCGTCTTTGCCTCGAACACCTCGTCGATCAGCATTACGCTTCTCGGAGGCGCGACAAAGCACCCTGAGAATGTGTGTGGGATGCACTTCTTCAACCCGCCGCAGTTGATGCCCCTCGTTGAAATCGTCAAGGGGAGGAAGACCTCGGAGGAGACCGTCCAATTCGTGAAGGAGACGTCAAAGAAGATGGGGAAGGAGACGGTGCTTTGCAGAAAAGACTCGCCGGGCTTCATCGTGAACAGGATACTCGTCCCAGCCCTGAACGAAGCAGTCTTCCTTGTTCAGGAGGAGGTTGCGGACCCGGAAGACATCGATAAGGCTCTGAAGCTCGGTTTAAACTGGCCTATGGGTCCGCTCAGGCTACTCGACTACGTGGGTCTCGACACGACCCTAAACATCACGCAGGTATTCATCAACGAATTTCAGGATAGCAAGTATCGCCCACCGCCTCTCTTGAGAGAGATGGTCCGGGCTGGGTTGCTCGGCAGAAAGTCTGGAAAGGGCTTCTACGATTGGAGTGGAGAGGGGCCTAGGAAGGGCTGAGCTTTTTCGCGATCTCCCTCGGAAACTCGACAGGCTTGCCGCGGCTGTTGACGAGGACATGTACCGTGTACCCGTCGCAGAGCAGGGTCATCCCCGGAAGTCTGTAGACCTCGTTTTCAAACCGAAGACTCGTGTTTCCAACCTTAGCGATGCGCGTCTTCACAAGAATCTCGTCGTCGAATTTCGCGGAAGCGTGGTATGTCGCTTTAGCCTCCACGACGGGGATCCTTAGGCCCCTCTCCTCCCAGCGTCTGTACTCCAGCCCCAGATTGCGAAACAACTCCATTCTTCCCACCTCAAACCAGACGAAGTATTTTGCGTAGTAGACGACCTGCATCGTGTCGGTCTCTTCGTACCGAACCCTGAGCTTGATTTCATGCTCTGGCCGCAATTTTCGTCGGGGCTCGAATCGCTGGACCTTTTAACCTCGCGGTTGCGAGAGTAGGTTTTTACGTCCAGCCGCGAGGCCCGAAGTTGTGAACTACGACACAATCATCGTGTCGAAGGAGCAGGCGCTAGGGGTCATCACGCTGAACAGGCCGGAGGCGCTCAACGCGCTGAATACGAAGATGGTCAACGAACTCATCGAGACGGGCCACTTCTTTCCCCTCTGGGACGCGGTGGGGAGGTACCCGAAACCGGTTGTCGGGGCTCTCAGTGGTTTCGTCTTAGGCGGCGGGCTGGAGCTGGCCATGAGCTGTGACGTCCTCGTTGCGTCTGAGACGACGAGATTGGGACAGCCAGAGATAAACATCGGAGTGATCCCCGGAGGGGGAGGGACGCAGCGACTCACCCGAGCCGTGGGCAAGTACAAGGCGATGGAGATGATACTGACCGGGAGAATGATAGGGGCGGAGGAGGCCAAGACCCTTGGTCTCGTGAGCAGGGTCGTTCCGAAGGAGGCGTTCCTCACCGAAGCCAAGAAGGTTGCCACGGAGATCGCGTCGAAGGCACCGCTCGCGACAAAGTTCGCGAAGCAGGCGATTAACAAGGCGTTTCAGGTTGGCCTCGCCGACGGGCTGGACTTCGAGAGGGAGCTCTTCTACCTGCTCTTCGCCTCGGAAGACAAGGGTGAGGGGATGAGGGCTTTCCAAGAGAAGAGGAAGCCCGAGTTCAAGGGTAAGTAAGATGGACGAGAAGGCTGTCAAGGCGGAGGTCAAGAACTCGGTCCTCTGGATCAGGTTGAACCGTCCCGACGTGCTCAACGCGTTCAATGAGCAGATGGGTACAGACCTCCATGAAGCTCTCAAGGATGGAGAGAAGAATCCGAAAGCCCGGGCGATTGTCCTTACTGGGGAGGGGAGAGCCTTCTCCGTGGGGGAGGACCTCAACACAAGCAGGGTGATGTACGAGAGCGGGAAGCCTCTTCTGCTGGGGGAGGTTCTCCGAAGCAAGTACAACCCCATCGTGGCTCGGATAAGACGAATGGACAAACCCGTCCTCGCCGCGATCAACGGGGTGACGGCCGGGGCGGGGCTGGGGCTCGCGCTCGCCTGCGACCTGAGGGCGGCCTCGGAGAAGGCGACCTTTCACGAGGCCTTCATCAAGGTCGGACTCGCGCCCGACTCAGGGACCAGCTTCTGGCTTACGAGAATTCTTGGTCTGGCCAAGGCGATGGAGGTCGTGATGCTCGGCGAGCCAATCGATGCGACTGTGGCCCTCCATCTCGGGCTCGTGAACTGGGTCTTCCCTGAGGGGAAGTTTGACGGACAGGTGGAGAAGATCGCGGAGAGGCTCGCATCAGGCCCGACGAAGGCAATCGCGCTGTCGAAGAGGGCACTCAACAGGGCCATAGTCGTGGACCTCGATTCGGCGCTGGAGTACGAGACGTATCTCCAGGAGATCGCGGGCAAGAGCAAGGACCACGTGGAGGGGGTGAAGGCGTTCTTCGAGAAGAGGCAGCCAAAGTTCACGGGGGAATGAGCCGCGCCCAGGCAACGCCCAATTTCGCGGAAGAATGGGCTATCTCCTCCTCTGCTAGCGGCCGGGTATTTCTCTGATCTTCCTCACGGGTGAAACGATGACCCACAGGAAGGCCAGCATCGACCCTATCGCGGCGACTCCGATCGCGGGTCTGACGCCGAGCCACTGACCGAGCACGCCTCCCAGGATCGCCCCGACAGGAATCGTCCCCCACACGATGAAACGCATGGAGGCGTTCATCCGGCCCTGAATTTCAAGAGGGACCAGAGCCTGCCGATAGCTAACCTGATTGACGTTGTAGAGGACGACAGTCACGCCGATGATGAACTGAGCGATCGCCATGAGGGGAATCGCAAAAGGCTGGGCGGCAAAATAGAACGCGAGCGAAGCCACCCCGAAAATTAGCGCCCCTGAGACGATCGCCCATCCGACGCCGAGGACTCGGGAGATCCGTGAAGAGGTCAGGGCTCCGACGACCGAGCCGATTCCGCCGGCCGTGAAGACTATCCCGCTCTCGAAGGCGGTCATGTGCAGTTCATTGTAGAAGAAGAGCAAGAGAAGGACACCGTACGCGTTCGAGAAGAGGTTTGATGTCGCCGTGCAACCTGCGATCGACGAGAGACTCCTGTTCCGTAACACAACCACGAGACCCTCCCTGATGTCTTCGAAGACCGTCTTGCCTGTTGCTTCCGGGGTCGCTTCCTTCTTCCTTATCGTGCTCAAGAACGTGGCTGATCCGAAGTATCCCAGGACATCGCCCAGAATCACGTATGGGGCTGAGAAGATCTGGACGAGCACGCCGGCTATGCTCGGCCCAGCTAATTGAGCGGTAGACCTGCTCGTCTCAAGCTTGCTGTTGGCTTCCACCAGGTGCGTCCTTTCGACGAGGGAAGGAACGTATGCCTGGTGAGCGATGTCGAAGAAGGCCTGAAATGTCCCGACGAGAAAACTTACGATGTACAGGAGACTCATGTTAAGACCCCCGAGTATCGCGGCGGCAGGAATCGTCGCCAGCAGCAGCGCTCGACCCATGTTGCTCACAATCATCGTCCTCTTCCTCAGGTTTCTGTCGACCCACACCCCCACGAACAGTCCGAAGAGGGGAAAGGCGAGAAGGGAGAGGGCGCCGAGGATTCCCATCTGTGACGGGTCCGCTCCGAGCGCGGTCACGGCGACCCAGGGAATAGCGAGCGCTGAGAACTGGCTGCCGAAGAAAGAGATTGAATCGGCCGACCAGAACTTGAGAAAGTCGGAGTGCTTGAAGAGTGACATCTCTTGGCCCAGGCCGCCGCCCGGACCTCCTGATACACCTGCGTTCGCGCCTCGCAGCCTGATTTCGCTATCCGTCACTTCACGACGTCCCAAGTGTATCTCCCATCGCGAACGAGTCTAATGACCCTCCCGTCCTTCTCCAGCCTGTCAAGCGCGAGTTTCACGCTCAGCGGCCTCGCCTCCGGCTCCCTCTTCAGAAGTTCGCTGAAGGTCAATCCCTTCGCCTCGAGAATCCCGAATATCTTCTCATCGAGCTCGCGGTCGGCCAAACTTTTTTTTCTCTCAACGAAGAAGATAAGAGTCTTCGCTCTTCGCGGGTCGAGTGGATTGAAGGGTCGACCCGAGGCGGTCGTGCTAGAGGCAGTCAGGACGCCGATTGGAAAGTACGGCGGCATCCTGAAGGGAGTACGCCCAGACGACCTCGCCGCGCTCATGATCAGAGAGCTGCTCGGGCGAAGCAAGGTCGATCCTGCGAAGATAGACGATATCTACCTGGGCGCCTCGAATCAGGCAGGGGAAGACAACAGAAACGTCGCAAGGATGGCCGCGCTCTTGAGCGGTCTCCCCTACTCCGTCCCCGGGGCAACCGTGAATAGGCTGTGTGGATCTGGGCTTGAAGCCGTCAACGACGCCGCGCGGGTCATCTGGGCGGGAGAAGGGGAGGTCCTCCTTGCTGGCGGTGTCGAGAGCATGACACGTGCGCCGCTGGTCGCGCTGAAGCCAGAGGCGGGTTTCAAGCGTGGTGGGCTCAGCCTCGCCGACACGACCATCGGCTGGCGATTTGTCAACCCCGGCTGGTCCTCCGAGTACCCGCCGCTCTCGATGGGGGAGACTGCCGAGAATCTCGCCGAGAAGTACAAGATTTCGAGGGGAAGGCAGGATGAGTTCGCCTTCGACAGTCACATGAAGGCTGTAAGGGCTATCGATGATGGCAGGTTCGAGGGCGAGGTTGTGCCCACGCCCACCCCGGACCGTGCAGACGGCGTGAAGGTGGACGAGGGACCCAGGAGGGAGACGACCATCGAGAAGCTCGCGACACTGAAGCCTGTCTTCCGGAAGAACGGAACGGTTACCGCGGGGAACTCTTCAGGAATCAACGACGGTGCCGCGGGGCTTCTGATCACGTCGCATGACTTAGCCGAATCTCTTCCCGCGAAGCCGATCGCGAGAATTCTAGGCACTGCCACGGCGGGTGTCCACCCCAGTTACATGGGTTTGGGCCCAGTTCCCGCCACGAGAAAGCTCCTCTCAAGGCTCGGT
>VBPK01000031.1 GCA_005877225.1 Nitrososphaerota archaeon | reverse complement strand
GGTAGCAGAGATGTTTCCCTAGTGCTAACCGACTATGAGGATAACGCGGTGGTTCTGTGGGTCGGACAGACTCAGGGACTCGGAGGAATCTACTCAGGCACAGACAAAATCAGGCTCCTCTACGCCAACGCACTCTCGGGAGCCAAAAGTATCACGGTCACCTCATCAGCCTATTCACAGATAAACGGCAGCACAACCCAGGCGAGTGTTTCGTCGACCCTGAGCATAAGGGGCACCAGTTCGTATCTTGGAAAATTCAATGGCACGATTGTCGCGCAGCTCACGTACAAATCCGATAATGGATCTTGGAAGATAAGCAATGAGAATTGGGATTACAAGATCCTTAACATCACAGTCGCGGGCGGAGCGACTACTTTCCCCGAGTGGCAGAAGGTTGGACCGATAGATGCAAGCAGGCGGTCACCTGACTGGCTTCACAACTTCGCATGGGATTACGGTGGTCCTGGCTTAGCCGTCTTGGTCTGGGGTTACGTCTTTATCATTGCAGCCCTGATATTGTCGAAGAGCGTCAGGAAACCTTCCGAATGACTCGAGGAAGGGCCGCAATTGTCCTATCTCCTCAAGATTCTTCAATCCGGTGTATAGACCCGGGTCGAAGGGCAGGAAATGGGAGAGAGGCACCCAAGAATTGATGGCATTTTATCATTCTCTCCACCCATTAAGTCTCTAGCTATTTCCCCTTACCCTCCTAAGTTCAGAAACATTGGAGCATTAAGATGATGCGACGACGGACTTGGTGTCAGGGCTGGTCAACCTCAGGACGCGGGAATAAACAAGTCTCCGGGAGAGAACATGACATTCGCCAGAGAATCGACTCTAAGATGGATAATTGCGAGTAGGTCTAGTCGCTGAAAGCCATTAGAATCCCTAAAATTTAGGGGGCGGGTTTCCTGCGCCTTATGGCGAGGACACCCGTCGCGATGAGGAAGATGACAGCGAGAGCTGTCACTCCATAGAATGTGCTTGGATCGATGCCAGTCGATACAGTTTGAGTTACGAGAGAAGTGGCGGTGGCGGTGGCTGTGGCGGTGGCTGTGGCTGTGGCTGTGGCTGTTTGGGTCTGCACGACAGGTGGCGATAAGCCCATTGCAAACAGATAGCCAGGTTGAGTTGGAAAACCAAGGAAACCGAATTGTAGACTACCAACAGCGCCTGATCCGGGAAGAACGAGTTTCGCTTGACCATTCGAGTCGTGTGCAATAGCAGGTTGTGTAATAAGTGCCGCCCCGATGAATTTAGAGTTTAGAACCTTCCCCGTGTTGGAGTCAAGCATGTACATGATGCCACTATTTGCAGGAACGTAGAGCACTCCGTTACTCACCGTCACTCCACCTCTGTAGCCGATGGAAGGTATGTCATAATGCCACTTCGCCTGCCCAGTGTTTACGTCTATCGCCCAGATAGTCGTATTTGTCGCCCCTGGTACGTTCCTTATCTTAAAGAAGTCAAGGCCAGCTGCCCCATACGCAACTCCTTTCCCTATCGTGGGGAGTACCTTCCCTATTGCGGGATTGTTGTAAGTTGCAACAAAAGCTGTATTGGTTGATGGGTCATATGCGGGGTTACTCTCAATCCCCCCTGAGGCTGGCGGATTCTGGGTAAACTCGCCCGTTGACGGGTAATTTGCCCATAGCTTCTTCATGTCAGAGGGTTTTGTGGGGTTGAGAAGCTGGGTGTCGGTTGTTCTCCATATGCTCGGAGGGTCGAAATACCAGTACATCTTGCCAGTCGCCGCATCGAGTGCGTAGAAGTACCCATTCTTGCATCCCTTGAGAACGACTTTTTGGGTCTGTCCACTGATTGTCGCGTTCGCGAGCATGACACCCCAGCTGCAGTCAAAGTCCCACAGGTCATGTGGAGTCGTCTGGAAACCCCACACTACTTTACCCGTGGCTTCGTTCACCGCAAGAACCGATGCACTCCAGAGGTTAGTTCCTGGCCTTGTGGTTGCATTCCAGTCGGGTCCTACCTGGGAAGTCCCCACGTAAGCAATTCCCGTTGCCGGGTCGATTGCCCAGTCACCACCCCAACCCACTCCAACACCCGCGAAGCTGCGGGTGCCGTTGAATCCAAAGTTCCCCCAGTCATTGTAGAGCATGTCGTGAAGTTGAGAGGCCGACAGGGCTTTCAGGTCAATCGCCTTCCGATCAGGCGCGTCAAAGATGTAGGCGTAAGACATGTTTTGGACTGATGAGACAGACCAGTTTGGATTGCTTCCATCCTGTGGAGGGATGAGAAATGTCCTCCAGAGCAACTTCGGTGGTGTCTGTGTGATGTCGAAACCTTCAAGGACGCCCCTCCCTGAATCCGTTCCCTCGGTTCCGCCAGATCCGGTTACCAGTAACCCCCGTTTCTCGTCAATTGTGAACCAAGGATGTCCATTTCCGTAACGACCAAAATGGCCCGGAACACTGGAATCACTTATTTGTGGGCTGAATGCCAATTTGAGATCACCTGTAAGAGCATCAAATGCGTATATTCCGTTGTTTCCCGTTGGTACCCAAACAAGTGGCCCTCCCCTCACGTTTGAAGTGTACCAGATGGCATGGTAATGTCCTGAGGGAGGGGGCGCAGCTATGCCCGTTACATTCATGAACAGACGGCTAAGGTCAGTCTGCCAGAGTATCTTGCCGTCCCTCAAGTCCTGCGATAGCAACAATTGAAAGTTGGTGATGGTATACACGATTCCGTTAACAACAAGGGGTGTGAGAACTTCTCCTTGTGGTGCAAACCCCCCCGCCGCTCTCTGAGGCGCTGCTGGGATGGGAAAAATCCAGCTCACCTGAAGATTCTGGACGTTTGCAGCCGAAATCTGAGTTTGTGCACTGTAATCCCAATTGAATGGGTAATTACCCATTGGTCCATTCCACTGAGTTGCCGCGGATGATGACTGTTCAGCAAGGGCAGCGAAAGGTGAAATTGCCATCATAGCCAATAACAATGAGATTGCGATGAGAGATATGCCGGTATGATATTTTCCTACCGTCATCGCTGCAGCAGCCACACTCTGGTATATATCGATTCGCTGACGAAGGTGTACCCCACAAATCCCTCTGATGATGGTTGAACGAGATCTTACCTCTCTGTAAATCTTCTCTTTACCTGTTCTATCCGTTTCCTTGGAGCATCATCGCGCCATGACAGGACTGGAAGAGACAACGCCTTCGGAAGGAATGAGCTCGCCGTGTCCTGCCGCTAATAGGAGAGGCGGTCGCCGGAGTGGTTTCCCAACTTTGCTTGGGACCACGGCGGTCTCAGCGTGGCTGTCTCGGTCTGGGCCTATCTAGCTGTCACTGCGGCTTTGATGTTGAGGAAGTACATCTGCAAACCTTCGGGATGACGGGACGAAGGCAG
>VBPK01000030.1 GCA_005877225.1 Nitrososphaerota archaeon | reverse complement strand
CTAGACGAGGTGTGGAGGAAGAGGAGAGACGCCTTTCTCGCAGGCGTAAACGAAAGACGTCGGGCTTTTGTTCTCGCCTGAACTTTCAGACTTTCGTGTCGGAGTACCGTCCAAGAGTTACCGCATGTGGCGAGAAAGCAGGAACTATACGCGGCGAGAATCATGCGACCCAGCAAGAAGCTCGCCGCTGGAAGCCCACGACTTCAGTCGTGGGAGGATGTCACTTGACGAACTCAACGTTCGGCAGGCTCCTGAAAGCATCGTCCCCTGTCAGGTACTTCATCCGCAACCGCTCGGCGATGGCATAACCGAGCGCGTCCGCGTATGAGAGACCAACTCTCTTCGATTTCATCCTCAGCTTCAGGGCCATCCCGCTTCTGACATCCTCATCAATGATCTCCGCTTGGTAATGCCTGTATGTCGAGTAGACGCTCTCGGCCGCTTTTTCTCCATGATCTCTCAAGAAGACATAATAGAGTTCCATCAAATTCAGCAGCGAGGTCGCGAGCTCAGCACCGGACATCCGGTTAAGGTACTCGGCGTTTCCCCTCAGATACTCCAGAATTGCGTATGTGTCGAGGAAGAACTTCTTGACAGGCCTCAATCTCCCCACTCGGCCCTTGCCTCGTCCTTCATCTCCTGACTGCTCTTCGAAAACTCGAACGCGCCAAACATCTCCCTGAGATTGACCCTCCTTTCAACCTCGAGTTCCACCACATCCCCCTCCTTGATCTTGTGTTTCTGAACCTCCTCCCACGGTATGATTAGTCCGAGCGAGTTTCCTATCCTCCTCACAACGCCCCGCACCCGCAAGATTGGTCTCAATGTAAAATTATACATTATATCATATTTAAAGACCTCGAAATTCCCTCTTCACCTTCAACTCAGGTCGCCTCGCTAACGGGTCTAAGCTTCGAGAAGCACTGTGACTCGCACCCAGCGCGGATGATATCCCGGCGGAGGCGCAATGAACCCTGTGTGAGGCACAAGCTGCCCGGAAAGACGTTTACACGATTCTATGATACCGCCGAGCCGCCAATATCGTGTCAGGGGTGAATTTCTCAAGCTCCGCAGCCAGCATCTTCTTGAATTCTCTCATTGACACGAACTTCCCTTCCTGCGTTTCGTCGCTCAATGTGATCTGTGGGTCCTTCACAATTGTCTCGAATATCGCGATGAACTCCCATTCAATCTTCCGGCCGATTTTCCACTTCGGGGACATGAATTTGGTTAGCTCGTCCAACTCGCATTCGAGCCCCAGTTCCTCCTTCATCTCCCTCCTTGCCGCCTCAAGGTAGGTCTCACCAGAAGACACGTGGCCGGTGCACGAAGCAGACCAATACCCAGGGTAGAAGAGAATGTGCTCAGCCCGCTTCTGCAGGTAGACCTCGTCTCTGGAGTTTAGGAGGAATACGAGGATGGCCCTGTGCAACAGGCCTCGGTTCACGCACTCAATCCTTGGCTTCCTGTCAACGACGTTATCATTCTCGTCCACCACGTCGAAGTACTCCGTCATTGCCTTTCGTCTGGAATGATCATCATGACCATATCAAGGTGTTCTTCGGGTCCTCGGGTCAGAAGACTCTCTCCGCGGAGGCGCAATGAACCTCAGGATGGTGTGAAAGGCTAACTACTCGCGTCTCCATCTCCTGTTCGGATGGTCAAGTACTCCTCGCATGCTAGGAAGAGGATGCTCGAACGACCGATTACCGAGGAAGAAGTCAAGGGCGCTCTGGAGCACCCACTCGAAGTGATTCAGATAAGGTATGGGAGAAAGGCTGCCTGTGGCCGCCTTTCCGGCGGCAAATACGTTGTCGTAATCTTTGAAGAGGCAGAGCAAGTTTATAGTCGTCACAGCCGTCGAGGTGGACAGGAATCGCGTGAGAAGGGTATGGCTTCACTCGAGTTTGACAAGCAGGTTAACGCCCTCTACCTGAGACTCAGGAAGGGGAAGATTTTCTCAAGCGAACCGCTGGCTGACAACATAATCATCGATCTTGACGAAAAGAAGAAGGTTCTGGGGCTGGAACTCCTTCTGCCTTCAACCATCAAGAAGGAGATCAAGGCTCAGCTCACATCGCGGCGCTAGGCACGTTTCATCTCGTCGCCAGCAGGACCCACCCGAACTCGCACACTATCTACACCCTTCCACGTCGGTCCGCTTTCGGTGGAGGCGCAATGAACCCCATACGGCATCATCTATCTCTCAACTAAGAATCTCGCCACGACCTTAAGAAGGAATCTTCCTCAACCTGGACCTGGGCCCGCAAAGGCCCTTTTAGGCCAGCCCGCCCGACCGACGCCGTTCGCAGCTGGCTAGGAACCCTCTCGTCCGCGACATCCTCTCGAAGTACAGCCAGGTGTGGGCCATCAACCACTCACTGGCCGTCCTGGGGTGGGACACAGAGACGCACATGCCCGAGGCCGGAGCCAGGCCCAGGGGAATCGCGTCAGGCCAACTTGCTGTGATGGTCCAGAGGGCAACTATCGAACTCGACGGCTTGGTTGGGAAGGCCGAGAAGGCGAAGGACCTCGACGACACGGAGAGGGGAGTCGTCCGGGTCTTGAGAAGGAGCCTGGATTACTTCCTGAAGGTCCCCCCAAAGCTGGTGGATGAGATACAGAGGGTCACCACGGAGGCCACCGTGGTCTGGAGGACTGCGAGGAAGAAATCCGATTTCAAGCTATTCAGACCGCACCTTGACAAGATCATCCAGCTCGAAAGGAAGGTGGCCGACAAGCTGGGCTACGAGAAGCACCCCTACAACGCACTGCTGAACCTCTTCGAGGAGGGGTTCACGGTGAGGGACGCCGACGCGGTCTACTCGAGGCTGATCCCCGAGAGCAAGAAGATACTGGCGAAGGTCGCCTCAGCAGGAGTCTACCCCAGCAAGCACCCGCTCGAATCGAAGAAGTACGAGACTGCCGCGATGGAGCGGGTCAACGAGGGGGTCCTCGAGATGCTGAAGATGCCGAAGGAGAAGTTCAGGATGGACGTTTCGACGCACCCTTTCACCACGGGGATCGCCCGCGACGACGTCCGGATCACCACAAGGTACGAGGGGGTGAACTTCAAGGCGACCCTCTTCGCCACCATACATGAGAGCGGCCACGCGATCTACCACTTGGGAATCGACAAGAAGCTCGCGTACGCGCCGACGGGAGATGGCGCCTCCTACGGCATCCATGAGTCCCAGTCCAGGTTCTGGGAGAACGTCGTCGGCCGGAGCAGGGAGTTCGTCGGCTTAGTCGACCCATTGCTCAGGAAGAACCTCCCGTTCCTCTCCGGGTACGACGACGAACAGCTCTACTATTACTTCAACACGGTCAGGAAGAGTTTCATCAGGGTCGAGGCCGACGAGCTAACCTACAACTTCCACACAGCCCTGAGGTACGAGGTCGAGAAGAAGGCGATTGCTGGTGAGGCAAAAGTGGCTGAGCTCCCCGAGCTCTGGAACGACACCTTCGAGGAGTATCTGGGGATGAGGCCGAAGAACGACGCCGAGGGGGTCCTGCAGGACGTCCACTGGAGCGGGGGCTCTTTCGGGTACTTCGCCACCTACACCTTGGGCAACGTGGTGCTTGGGATGATCTGGCATAAGATGAGGGATGGGGAACTCGTTCGCGGGGCGGTCGGTAGGGGAGACCTCATGGAGCTGAGGGGCTGGCTTGGGCGTGAAATCCACCAGTACGGAGCGACCTACGCGCCCAAGGACCTGCAGATGAGGGTCTTCGGGGAGGCCTACAACCCGGAGCGGCTTCTGAAGTACCTGAACACGAAGTTCGTCGGCTAGTCACCTGCTGGCCTGGCTGCCCTCATTACGTGGCACGTCGAACTCCGCCGGAAATCCTATCTTGGTTTTTTCTTCACTTGTTTTAACTTAGGATCATTGGTACGGATGCGTAGATACAAAATCGTAGCATTTGCATGCCGTGCCCTAGCCCTATGTCTGACTTGAGCCATGCAAGAAGTTCG
>VBPK01000171.1 GCA_005877225.1 Nitrososphaerota archaeon | reverse complement strand
TTGTCTGAGCCCGACCAGCTCATCGTGTAGGAGCCGGCCGTGGTCGTGGCTATGGTGCTTCCCTGTCCAGACATTCCATCGGCTGCCACCGCCCATCGCCTCGTCTGACCCGACCCCGTCGTGATCTTGGTGGAGGAGCTGTCAAAGGACATCGCATCAACTGTCCACGAATTCGCGTTGGTGGTCGTAATCGATTGTGAAGGAATTCCCGTGCCGGCTTTCGAGTTGGTCGTCGGCATCGGAGTTGTCTGGTCTACTCCCGAGAGAGATATCGCTCCACCTGCCGCCCCGTCGCTGCTCACGGTCCCGCTGAGTGTGACCTGAGCGGTGTGCGCGCCCGACGGGGGGTTCAGCAGATACCAGAGGGAGGCCTTCATTTGCGAGGTTCCCGTGCCGACCCCAACCTTCTTGATCAATGAGACGCCGTTGTATGTTACGGTGCTAGCGTCGAATCCACTCGATTTTTCTACAGTCACTCCGACTATCAGTATCGAGTTTGATAGACCTGTTCCAACGGTGTGTGTCCACGAGTAGGAGGAGACGGCTCCCAATCCAGACGCAGAGTTCGAGGTCGCGTCAAGTGCGATTGTCGCACCGCCCGCCCCAGAACTCGATACTGTCGTCCATTTCGAGCTGAGTGACGTCCCGGCGAAGTTGTCGTAGAAGGTGAAGACGTTCGCCCCGTTGTCGTTGGCCCCGTAAGTCCCTGGGATACTGGGCGCTTCTCCCCAATAGACGCCGTCGAAATGAGTGGAAGTCGAGAGGAAAGTCATGTAGACCGTCTGGGTTCCTCCGCTGCCCGCTATCGCCGATGTCAGCTTGACCCACGCCGAGGCGGAGGTCGCGCTCGTTGAGCACGAAGGCGTGCAAGATTCGAGCCACGCGCTGAGAGTCGTGGCGCAAGCGATGTCAGCACAGAAGCGGACGTTCCCCAAATCCGACGCTTCGTAACTCGAGTAGGTGGAGGGGTTCCACGTTATCTTCTGCTGGAAGGTGGTCGGTGTGGCAGACCCCTGGTTGTTCGTGAGCATAATCGGCACATAAGCCACAACCCCTGTTGCCGCGTGAGTCACGGAGAGGAGAAGAAGGAGACTCGAAGCCGCAATGACCGTGGCGGTGACCCCGGCAGCCCATCTCTGAATCACACGAAGCCCCTCTCTGAGGGGGAATTCCGCGCAGAAACATAAGGAGATTATGAAATGGAAATACAGATTGAGCGAACATCTTCGCGAGAAATAACGGGCAGCCACCTAATCCAGCAAATATTGGACGACTCCATAGTAGGCGTCCTTGGGAGATCGATGCAACTCGAGTCGCTCGGACGAAAAAGTGAAGTTTGTCCTCGAGAGGGATAAGTGCGCGGTTGACGAGGTCATCATGAATAATAACGCAGGGTATGACCCACGTTAGTCGCGTTTGTACTCCGTCCATCCTCTTCATGGGATTCCCGAGGTGAGGAAGAATGACGATATCGCAGAGCTGATAATCGGCGCCCTCGGATCCGCCGGCGGGTCTCTAAACGAGAACGACGTAGTCGTCGTGAAGCAGAAGATCGTCTCGAAAGCGGAGGGGAGAGTCGTGAGACTCGAGGGCGTCAAGCCGTCGAGACGCGCCGTGCGAATCGCGAATGGCCTCGGAAAGGAACCGCAGCTCGTGGAGTTGATTCTGCGAGAGTCGAGAAGAATCGTCCGGATGGGGCACGGAGTGATAATAACGGAGACGAAACACGGCTTCGTCTGCGCAAACGCAGGGATAGACAGGTCGAACGTCGAAAGCGGCCATGCCGCCCTTCTCCCCCTCAACCCCGACAAAAGCGCGAGGAGGATTAGATGGTCTCTCGAGAAGGGGGTAGGAGCCAAGCTCTCGGTCGTGATCACGGATACCTTCGGCCGACCCTGGCGCAACGGTCAGACAGACGTCGCGATAGGCTCATCTGGAATCGAGCCGCTCCAGTCCTACCGGGGGAAGGTTGACGCGTACGGGTACACACTCCGGGTGACCGAGCCCGCGATAGTAGATGAGATAGCGAGTGCCGCAGAGCTCGCGATGGGGAAGCTCTCGGCGGTGCCCGTCGCGATAGTGAAAGGGCTGAAGTACAGAAGGAGCGAGCAGGGTACCAAAAGCATGATCATGCCGAGGGAAAAGGACCTCTTCAGGTGAGGACGCGGTGCGGGTCGTGGCTCTCGCGGGTGGGACCGGCTCAGCAAAGCTGCTGCGCGGGCTCGGAGGGGTTCTCGACAGGTTCATCGTGGTCGTGAATACGGGAGACAACATCTGGATGCACGGCCTCTACGTCTGCCCCGATATCGATATCGCGATGTACACCCTCGCGGGAATTGAGGATGAGAAGAAGGGCTGGGGGATAGCGGGCGACACTTTTCAACTCCTCGAAGACCTCGGGAGGCTAGGAGCGGCGACCTGGTTTAAGCTGGGAGACAGGGACTTCGCGACTCACGTCCTGCGGACCCACATGCTTCAGGGGGGGAGGAGGCTGACGGAGATAACCTCCATGCTTGCGAAGAGACTTGGCGTGAAGCAGACGATTCTCCCTCCCTCGGACCAGCACATCGAGACCCACATAATCACAGAGGAGGGAGAGATGCATCTCCAGGAATTCTGGGTGAAGAGGAAGGCTGAAGGAAGAGTCAGGGGAGTGAGATACGTCGGGGTTGATAGCGCCAAGGTGAGTACCGAGGTCGAGACGGCCCTACGCAACGCAGAAAGGATACTCTTCTGCCCTGGAAATCCAATCACGAGTCTGGAACCGATAATCTCGACGGACGGTCTGGGTACGATGCTCGCCGGCTCTCGAGCGAGGAGGATTGCGGTCTCTCCCATGGTCGGCGGAGGAGCATTCA
>VBPK01000088.1 GCA_005877225.1 Nitrososphaerota archaeon | reverse complement strand
AACTCCGCTTCAACTTCGAGGAGAGAAACGGCACCGTCTCTAGGGTGGTGGTTGAGAATTACAGGGAGAAGAGCAGGCTGAACGAGATACTCAACACTGTCAGCTGGACCTTCTCAAGAATGCTCGAGAAATAATTAGGCCTTCTTGAGACGGAGTACCTCTAAGCGAGTCGGGGCCTCCGGCTTTTCGGCCGACACATAATATTTTGCCGCCGCGTTCGCGAGGGCGAGCCTGTCAGTGTCACTTTTCCCGTTGAGGAAGAAGTGAATCGAGGCGGCGTCCCAGACGTCTCCCGCGCCTGTCAGCCTCTTCGGGGTCACCCATCCGATCCCGCATCGTACGACCTCGGACCCAGTCGAGGTGTAAGACCCGTCCCTCGTGTGAATGTCGACCCTGAGGTTCAACTTTCGTGCGATGCGGCGCGACAAGGCACCGAGTTCCTTCTTCCGGATTCCGAGTAGACTGCCCGTCGCTCGCGCCTCCGCCTCGTTGAGACTGATCCAATCCACGAGACTCCGTTCCCTCATAGCACGCAGCAGCTCCCCGTAGGGTTCGAGCCTGTCCCTCATGTCCGCCGGGTCGAGGAATATCTTGTGCTTCCGACCGAGACGCCTTCTCAAGGCCATCAGCAATTCGGTGCCATAGCTGTTCGCGGCCCAGTTCACCGAGCAGACAATCTTCGAATCTCTGAGAGCGGCCCAATCGTCGCTGTCAATAAGCGACGGCGGAAATTCTCCGGCCCCTCCGTTGTGACCCAACATCACGTTCGTCCTCGCCCCCCTTTTCATCCCCTCCAAGGCGACTGTCAACCCAGCCTCCCTCTTCTTCACACTCAAGACGACTGGCAATCCCTTGAATCCAGCCCTCAGCAGAGGCTCGTGCGCCGGGTCGCTGTGGGTGAGAAGGAAGGTTCTGGTCCCGAGCCTCCCCAGCGCGTAAGCGAGGTTGACGGCGTTCCCGCCCCTGATCTCGAGCTGTCTGACTCCATGTATCCCGCCGCCTCCCTCGTGGGCCTTCTTTGAGATCGCGTCTGAGAGTTTGCCGAACTCCTGAATCAGGACGAGCCTGTCCACGTAGTAGTCATGCAGGACCGCGACCTCGAACCGAGACATCGCGCTCTACTTGAGTATCTTTATGCTCTTAACAAGTTTCAGGTCATTAAGCTCTTCCATCGCCTTCCCGCTCAAACTGCCCTCAACAACGAGTGTCATCTTCGCCTCCGGTACCATGTCGGGGTCGTCGGCGAGCGCCTGCCTGATTACCAGGTCGTGCTTCGCGAGGACGCCGGCCACAGCGGCGATCACCCCTGACTTCCTCGGGTCCGCTTCTATGACGATCGCCGAGTAACCAAGCTTCGAGGCGACCGGAACAAGGCTCGAACCGATGGGAGCCAGATTCGAGAAGAGACCGTTGAGAAACCGGTTTCCCTTGATCTGCTTGACTGTCTGCTTGACGACCCTCCTGTCCACGTTCACGGCCCTCGCCACGGCAGAATAGTCCACCTCGACGTCCCCGACATAGAGCCGCAGGTCGTCCGCGACCCTGATCCCACACTCTATCATCTTCTTCACGATGTCGGCCCTAACTATCTGTCGGGAGAACTGTTTCCTGACGCTGGGCCACATCCTTCGTAAACTCCCGAGTCCCGACTTAATAGTCGTTCCCCCGTGCGAGTGGTTGTACTGATGTTACCCTTTGTTTGTTCAGACTTATTTTCGGTAAGCGGCTGAAGATGGGACAAATGCAAAGGTCACGATGTACATTCGTGAGCACAAATGAATAAAAGGCATGGTGGAACTTCCTCCCGCCGAGGCAGATGCGAATCAAATCCACGCTTTCACAAGAACAGCTCCCCAAGAACTACTACAACATACTTCACGACCTTCCCGAGGGCGTCCCCCCACCCCTCGACCCCAAGACGAGAAAACCGGTATCGCCCGAGGCGCTGCTGAGGCTCTTTGCGAAGGAGTGCATCATGCAGGAGGTCTCCACCCAGCAGTACATCCCCATCCCCGAGGAGGTAAGAGAGGCCTACCTCAGGGTGGGAAGGCCCACACCTCTATACAGGGCAACCCGATTGGAGAAGAAGCTGAAGACGCCGGCCAAGATCTTCTTCAAGAGGGAGGACCTCAACCCGGTAGGCAGCCACAAGCCCAACACGGCAATCGCGCAAGCGTACTACCATCAGAAGGAGGGCACCGAGAGGCTCACGACGGAGACGGGTGCTGGGCAGTGGGGAAGTGCTATGGCCCTCGCCACAGCCCTCTTCGACATCGCGCTCACCGTATACATGACGAGGAGCAGCTACATCCAGAAGCCGTACAGACGAATCCTCATGGAAGTCTACGGCGCGAAGGTCTTCCCCTCCCCTAGCGACAAGACTAACGTAGGGAGGAGCTTCCTCGAGAAGGACCCCGACCACCCCGGAAGCCTGGGTCTTGCGATCAGCGAGGCCGTCGAAGACTGCGTCACTCACGACAACACAAAGTACTCCCTCGGTAGCGTCCTGAATCACGTCCTCCTTCACCAGACCGTCATAGGGCAGGAGGCGAAGGAGCAGATGAAGGAGTTCGACGTCGAGCCCGATTACGTCGTCGGCTGTATCGGAGGAGGCAGCAACTATGCGGGCCTCTCGTACCCCTTCATAGGGGACAGGCTGAAGAAGAAGAGCGAAGCAAAGTTCGTCGCGGTCGAACCGAAGGCGGTTCCCTCGACCACGAGGGGCGAGTACAGGTACGACTACGCAGACACGGGCGAGATCATTCCTCTCATCAAGATGTACACGGTAGGTCACAGGTATCAGTGCCCCCCAATCCACGCGGGCGGACTCCGCTATCACGGAAAGGCCCCCTCTCTTTGCGTGCTGGTCAACAAAGGGATCGTCAGCACTGTCGCATACTCCCAGAACGAGATCATGGATGCTGGGATCACCTTCGCAAAGACTGAGGGAATCGTTCCCTCCCCGGAGACGAACCACGCCATCAAGGGGGCGATAGACCTCGCCCTGCAGTGCAAGCAGAGAAACGAGGAGAAGGTCATCCTCTTCAACTTCAGCGGCCACGGCCTTCTCGACCTCAAGGCGTACGAAGACAAACTAACGGGCTCTCTGCAAGACTTCGAGCCGGACCTTTCGACGCTTAGAGAGGCCC
Organism: Nitrososphaerota archaeon; assembly: GCA_005877225.1. Lineage (GTDB taxonomy): Archaea > Thermoproteota > Nitrososphaeria > Nitrososphaerales > Gagatemarchaeaceae > TA-13. The sequence goes on along the minus strand of VBPK01000088.1, from coordinate 1,171 downwards.
TCGCTTCGGTACCACTTGTGCAATAGCTCCCACCGAAGGTGGGAGACCTTCCTTATTTCTCACTCGTAGGCTCTCGTTATCTTGACCCCGTCTACGAGCACCCAAGGGCACAGGGTGGGCGTATCCACCTCCCACCACTCTATCCATTCCCTCTTCTTCGAGATCAGACGGGTGGAGCTGAAGATCCTCTCGAGGCTGTCGCTGACCCTGAGCCCCTTCAGTCCCTGAGTTATCCGACCATCTTCCACCAAGTAGGCGCCGTCTCTCGGCACAGTTGAGAACTCGCCAGTTCTGTAGTTCTTGAAGCGCGTGTACCAGTTGCTCGTCAAGACGACACCTCTCTTCATACTCTTGACCATCTCGTCGTAACTCGAGTCTCCCCTCCCCACCTCGAGGTTCCAGGGGTGCGGGCCTATCGTCCCCGCGTTGCCTGTAGACACCTTCCCAGACTTCTTCGCTGTGGTGAGGTTGTGCAGGTAGTTCTCGAGGACTCCATCCCTGATGATGGGGGTCGTCCGGGTGGGTATCCCCTCGTCGTCGAAGACCCTCCCGTCTAGGGCCCCGTTCATCCGTCCGTGGTCAGAGAGGCTGAAGCTTTCGGAGGCCACCTTCTTCCCCAGCTTGTCGACCAAGTAAGATATTCCCGCCTCTACGCTAAACGCGGAGGAGAACCCTCCAATGAGGTCGACGAGGTTCGACGCGACCGTAGGGCTCATCAGGACCTCGTACTCGCCCGCCTCTGGTTCCTTCGCACCAACCATCTTCTTCGCGTTCTCCCCGGCCCTCTTCCCCGCCTCCACAGGGTCAAACCCCGATAATTTTGAGGCGCACGAGAGACCGTGGCCGCTCGCGTCGTTCTGCGAGAAGGAACGGATGTTCAAGGTGATTGACGCCCCTCTGTCGCGCCCACTCGTCCCGCTCGAAGTCAAGATGGAAGAGGTCGTCACGGAAGCCACCAGCGCACCGGCGGACCGTTCTCCCCCGTTCTTTCTCGCTGACTCGATAGCCTCCCCTGCGAGCTCGCTGAGCTCCGTTCCGACAGCCTCGATCTTCCTGTCGTAGCCCTCCTCCCTAGGTTTGTAGTGGCGCGCCTTCTCAGGGAGGGAAGCATAGTCTGACCCCTTGGGCAAGCTCTGCAAAGAATCGAAGAGCTTCTTGACGAAGGTCCTTA
>VBPK01000087.1 GCA_005877225.1 Nitrososphaerota archaeon | reverse complement strand
CTCATCGCAGGATGCATGGTGCCGAGAGGCACCGCCGGAGACGGCGGGCAACGGAACAGAAACGACACCCCGGTCGCCAGACGCGGTGATGGGGCGACCCTGAGTTCGGCGGCTTGGGGATGAAACGGCCGACCCATGCAGAGCAAGGCCAAACATGGTCGGGGAAGCGCCTGCGCCAGACCAAGGTAGGCCGCTAAGCTGAATCCCGTCTAGAACAGGAGGAGGACTACGGCCGAGGACGCGTCTGACTCCCGGCGCGGGTTTCGCGCTGGGGGACTCAATCTAGTAGAAATCTTGCTGTCGATGGCCAGGTCATTCCGGGTGCTAATTACGCAATTTGCGATCTTCGACCAATCACGAATCAATGAGGAACCTGAGTACTTTTCGGACGGCTTCCGCCGAAAATTCCGAACTCTCTGACAAACCCATCTAAGTGCGGAACTAGGTTATCAAATTAAGAAATGGAAGTGCGGCTTGAAATTGCAGGGTCGCTAGAGAGGCGCACGTAATTTTGGGCCCCTCTGGGTTTGAGAGGGGGATGAATGAATGAAACTGTGACCGGGTCGACTCAACGAAGACAAGGTATTGTCGTACAAGATAGTCACTTCATCTAAGAGTAAACTTGTGTTTCCGCATGTCGGAAGATTCTGACACAACCCGAACTAAGCCTTTGTTCACCAAGTAACTTAGTGCGCCCTGTACAGTTCTCTTCGGCAGCCCGGACCTTAGAATTAGAGTTGTCTGGTCGATTGGGTGCTCGGCCTTTATCAGGTGGTACACGAACTTCGATGCCGGAGATCCTGCATCGTCCTCGACCGGTCGAGATAATCCGAGCGTCTCGGGTGTGAGACCGAGTCTCTGCATTTCAAGGGTGAGAATTTCATTGACCGGCACCCCAGCCAAATTCACCGCCGGCCCAAATTCCAAAATCAGGCCGGTCCGTTGCGAGGTTTGAGTAGCCTTGAAGATGAGATTCGGCGGCCCGAATCGCCCAGCGATTTCGTTCAGCATATCCCAAGGCATCCCGTCACGAGCAGCGTATGGTCGACCGCTCGTGTCCTCCTCCCTCAACTCGACTATCACCTTGTCACTCTTCAGGTCGAAAGCTTCCTGGACCTTGGAAAACACCGAAGCTGGAGACTTCGCTCGTTCCGAATCTTTCCATGTCACTTCGAAAATGTAATCCATCGAGAGCTTTGAGATTTCGTCCAATATCTGACCCTTCCTTTCTAACGGTATTACTCCCGCCGATTCGCTGATCTCTATCATGTCGAACCCGAGCGCCCTCAGCCTCTCCAGCATTTGGAGCGTAATACCTCTCTGGACCGCGATTTCGATCAGCGTTCCTCCGCCCACCACACTTATCCCCAAGTCATGGTAACGACTCACTCTCTCCAGCAGCTTTGATTTTTCAATCAGAAGGGGTGTGCTCAGACCAAACTTGACGTAGTCGATGTACTCCGCAGTCTGTTCCAAGACCTCGTCCTCGATGGGGCTGAATGAGTCGGAGGCGATCGTTAGTCCGGTGTCTCTTGGCTTGCTGCTACGTGTTGCCGTAATCAGCTCGTCCAGTAATCTCCCGTTCATGGCGTTCAGAAGAAAGTGCAGAAATTGCGCCTATCCTTAAGCGTTATGCGCCAATATGAGCTTTCATATAGCCTGGTGCAACCGGCGACATCGTGAAGAAACAGCGCGCTACCTGGAACTTCCCAATCCGGGTTTCCTTGGGCCAACCTCCCCACAGGACAATGCCGCCTGCTGAAAGGCTGCCATTCGCGGGAGAAACATAATCGTATGGCTGAGAACACAGACAGAAGAGGTTTTCTTCGGTATGTAGCTTCAGCGGCAGTCGGAGCCGTCCTGTCCGGAGGAGTACTCTACGCCCTTGAGGGAGGAACTCGAGACAACGTCGTTTCACTCTCCCAGCAGCTGAATGCTCTGCAGTCTAGGAACTCCGTACTGACCCAGCAACTGACATCCTTGCAGAGCGAAGTCAGCTCGCTCGCTCAGCAAACCTCCGGTGTGCTAGGGTACGCCTTCGGAGGCGGCTCATTCGCCGCTATCGGGCTGTCGACGCGGAAGCCGGTTGCCGTCTCGCAAATACCTGAACTCAACGGAAAGGGTCTTTGGTTCGCGAACAGCAGGCTGGATAGCTCCAACAGAGTCTGGGCTGGAGAGCACAGGACAGGTACGGTCTACGTCATCGACCCGGTCAAAGCTTCCATCGTGAGAACTGTCCAACTCCCCGGGAGATGGTCAATAATGATCCTAGATATCGACCCCGCTGGAAAGTACGTGTATGTCCTGAACCTGATCGTGGCTCCCAGCGCCACTGACGCAGCCCTCGCAGCGACGACCGTAAAACCCGAAGACATCGCTCCCTCGGTTGTTTACAAGATAGATACCTCGACGCAACAAGTTGTCGGAAGTCTGCAGGTTGGGCGCTTCGCCTGCGACATTGCAATAGGTCCTGATGGAAAGTTCCTCTACATTCCGAACCAGCTGGACAAACTGGTAACGGTGGTCGACCTCAGCACTTTCCAGGTCGTGGACAGCATCTCGGGGGAGGTTTCCCCGAATGGTCAGATAGGAGGCAGCATGATAACACTTTCACCAGCGGGAAAGTGGCTCTTTCTGGAGCAGGCGCCGTCGCACAACTGGTCGGGGGTGGACATTGAGGGCCCCAACGCAGAGATCATAGTCGACCCGTCAACACGGAAGATCGTGAAGTCAATACCGTTGGATGAATCTCCCGGCATCGACGAGTTCTCACCCGACGGCAAGTACGCGACAGTAACGCTGCGAACGAAGGTTGCGATCATCGACACTAATACGCTCGAGATCGTCGCACAGGTTCCCGTCGACGGGCCGGGTACACTCTCCTACAGTCCGGACAGCAGGTTTGCATACGTCCCGAGTGGAAAAGACAGCAGGATCGTGATCATAGACCTCTCGAGCTTCAGGGCGGTGGACTCAATCGACCTGCCCTTCGCCCCAAGCGTGATAGTCCCCTACGACCCCACGGGTCGCCTCGGCTACAAGCTCATCCCTGTCTCGCAGACGGGTTAGAGAGGCTCATTTTTTGTCGCAGAGAACGAGCCAGCGCTCTGCCATCACAATCGTTGTCTGGCTGCTGGTCGGTTCGGCGATAGGAACCCTAACCGGAGGGACAATAATCCACGACCTCTCCTCCGCCGCTGCCCGACCGAACACACAGATACCCTATCCCTACGTGACAGATCCGGCCTCGGGCTCGGTGATCCTCGCCGACCCGAAGACCGGCTCTCCTCTTCTCTTCTTGAAGGTTAATCAGCAACTCGCCCATATCGTCGCACCTAGGGAGGGGCGATTCATCTACGCCACGGTCTTCAATTCGAGTAGTCTGCTTGTCCTCGACAAACCCTCTTTTCAAGTCGTCGCAACGGTACCCGTGGGAGACGGAGCACACCATCTCGAGCTCTCGCCCGATGGCTCGCAAATATTTGTCGTTGGCCAGAAGGACAACAGCGTATCCGTGGTGGACGTCAGGACAAGCAGTCTTGTCCGGACGATTAGGGTCGGTGCGGACCCCCACGCAGCTGCCTTCGCTCCGGATGGCTCCCTCGCCTTTGTGACGAACAAAGCTCAGGACACGGTCTCTGTGATAGACGTGCAGGAAGGTCAGGTCATTCAGACCATACCAGTGGGAAGCTCACCCTCGATGCCAGCCGTCTCGTTCGACGGAAGGTATCTTCTCGTTACCGACTCCGCTTCGAACGAGCTGAGCGTCGTGGGTGTCAGAACCCTTTCGCGAGTAACGACGATTCACCTAGGGAAGAACCCACATTCTATTGCGATCAGCCCCGTGAAGCCTCTAGCCTACATCGCCAACGAGGGCGATGGAACAGTTTCGGCGGTGGACCTTGATTCAATGAACGTAGTTGCGAATATACCGGTAGGAAAGAATCCCAACGAGCTGGCGATTTCACCCGATGGTACTCGTCTTTATTCAGTTAACAGCGGAGATGGGACTCTCTCCGTAGTCGACGCGCTCGCCTACCAGCTCATCAGCGTCAGCAGGCTCGGCTCTCAGCCGCACGGGATC
>VBPK01000086.1 GCA_005877225.1 Nitrososphaerota archaeon | reverse complement strand
ATACTCGCCTGCAGAAGCAGTCCTATTATTCAACAGCGCGGTCAGCCGCGGGGAGGCGGCCTTGTCGTAGACCAGGATGACGTTCTGCACGAAACCACCGAACTTCTGGGTCGCGAAGACGATCGAATTCGGAAAGACGTCTGATGCCGTCTTGTAGGCGGCCCGAACCAGGTTCGAGGTATCTCCCACCAAGGATCCGATCAGGTTCGAAATCACGACTCCGTTGGGCGAGAGATGAGAGGCGACCAGCTGCATGAACTCCCTCGTAAGCAGATGAAAAGGCACGTAGCTCTTCGCATAGGCATCGAGTACAATCAGGTCGTAGGTCTTGCCAGTCTCCGACAGATAGAGCCGGCCGTCTTCGTTGAAGACGTTGAGGCGGGGGTCGGGATTGACTGCGAAGTACTTTCGCGCAGTCTCGATGACGTCGGGGTCAATCTCTGCTACGTCCACTTGCACCCCGGGATGGGTGGAAAGGAAGTACTTGGGGCCCGAGAAGCCACCGCCACCGACGAACAAGACGTCTTTCAGGTCAGGGTTGATTACGAAGCCGAAGTTGAAGAAGGCCGTGTAGGCATAGACGAGGCGAGTGGGGTCGTTGATGTCCATCGCGCTCTGGGGAAGACCGTTGAGGTAGAGCGTCCGCCGAGTGTCGAGGTCGACGACATCGAGGAGGCTGTAGGGGGTCTCCTTCTCGTAGACGACGGAACCCGAGCGGGCAATCACTTGCGTCAAGGTCGAGGTTGCGGAGGTGGCGAGCAGCAGGATGAAGAGCGCGGCGATGATCACGGAGAACCTGGGCAGCCAGATAACCGCGACCAGCATCAGAATCACACCAAGCCCGAAGATGATGCTACGAACGTCCCAGAGCGGTATCAGGACGAAGACCGTCCCAAAGGTACCCAAGATGCTGCCGACCGTGGAGATCGAGTAGAGGTTCCCGCTCAGGTTCCCAAGCGAGGCGAGTTGCTGCGCGCCCATCCTGAGCGCGAAGGGCGAGGTCATCCCCAGTAGGAAGGTCGGCAGCCCCAGGATCAGGGTGGTTGCGAGCACGGGGCCGTATCGGTCGCCGAGGCCGAGGGAGAGTGAGAGGGCGAGCGCTGAGGGGGCGATGAAAGGAACCAGGATGACGAACACGGCGCCTGTGAAGAGGATCGTCGAGAACCTCACGCGAGTCGGCGAGCGGTCGGCAAGCTTTCCTCCGTACTGGTACCCACCGGCCAGCCCCGCCAAGACGACTCCTATGAGGCTCCCCCAGGTCGAGGTGGAGTTGCCGAAGACCGGGGTTATTAGACGACTTCCAAGCAGCTCGAGCGCCATTATGGCGAAACCTGAAACGAAGACCTGCACCCTGAGCCATGCATTGAACCGGATGTTCTGAAGCATAACCTTGCCGAGTGCAGAAGGGCACGCAAGCGCGATAAGAGCTTTCAGTTTCATCGAAGATACGATCGGGCCTTCCTTCTCATCCTGGAGTGGACGAACACACGGATCCTGCGCCGCGCAAGAGCGAATCAGTTCTTGCGCAAGTTTCCTCTTTCCAGACCGAAAAAGTGCGCGAAGGTGGCAGAGTCCGTCCCTCCCTCCGCTACCTATCGCCCGACGAACGGCTGATATCCCGGCGAAGGCACATCGATCCCAAACTTGTCATTCTTTTCTCTCGCGAAGAGTTATTACCCAACTTACGAAGCATCCTTCGAATACCTCCTGAAGAATTCGACGATTGCTTACTTTTCTCTTGTCAGTGGTTCGATCCCGACGGGAGTTCTCATAAGCTTCCTTCCACTCTACCTTTTTGGGATCAGCAATTCGGAGTTCCTGGCCGCTTCGGTTGCCTCCGTCCCGGCTCTCAGTGCGATATTGGCCTCGCCAATTTGGGGTGCATTGAAGGACCGCAGTTCGAGGAGCAAACCGCTGATGCTGGTCGGATTACTTCCCTACGCGGCCCTCAGTTTCTTCCTGGCCTTCACGCGAGACCTCACGCAGATCTTCTTGGCATGGTCCGCCGCCGCGCTTCTAATCGCTGCGACAACACCGGTATTCGCTTCCTTCGTGACTGCCGGCGTTGAGAGGAGGGGAACCTCGCTCGGTCTCATGGCTGCCTCAACAGCATCCGGAGGAGCCGTTGGGGCTTTGGTGGGTGGAGTGACGTACCAGTGGTACGATCTGAGGGCGGCTTTTCTTATTGGTGGTCTCGGTTCACTGACCGCCGCTCTGATCATCTTGTTCGCGCTGAAAGAGAACCCGCAGCCTCCCGACCCTGACCCCTCCGCGCGCAGGATAGCGACCCTTGAGATCTTGAGCAATAGGCGAGTTCTGATGCCCTGCATCTCCTGCTTCAGCTACATGGTCGGGATAACAGCCTTTTCTTCGCTGGCCGCGATCTACATCGTCGAAGTACTCGGAGGGTCGAGGTTTCTCTGGGGCATTTCAGCTACCTTGGGATACGTATTGGGGGCAGTCACGATAGCTCCTACGGGAAGGTTGAGCGATAGGGTCGGTAGGAAGCCGATAATCAGGGCAGGTCTACTAGCGCAGATCGTGCTCTTTGTCTCCTTCTTCCTCTTCTTCCGGGACCCGTTGCTTGTCGCCCTCCTTTACGTAGCCCCACTCGTTTACGTAGTCTGCACAACGATTACGACTCTGGTCACGGATGTTACATCGGAAGGGGAGAGGGGGAAGGCAGTAGGAATTCAGAATTCTTGGCTGAACGCTGGCGGTGTCGCAGGGCCACTCCTTGGCGGGGCTCTCGCGCAGGGGCTCGGCATAGGCGTCGTCTTCCCCTTCGCAATAACAATGGTTCTCTTCTCCGTCATCTGGGCTCAGCTGACCGTGGCCGAAGCAAGCCCAAAGCTAGAGCGGTAAGAAAGCTCTCAATGGTCTACAGTCGCGAAGACTGAACCAGCCGTTCGCATCCATAGAACACTGTTCGAAGCACTAGGCTAAAGAACAGCGAAATCGTAATCCTGACCTGTAAATGAAAGGTCGAACTGCGCTCTTGGCAGCGGGGGTCTCTTTGTCGTTACTCCTTACTCTGGCCGCCTCGACTCTAAACACCCCGACGGCCTCAGGCCTTGCACTGGAGTTCAGGAAGACCGGGGGGATAGCTGGAGTCATGGATACACTCGTCATAAGTCAAAACGGAAGCGTTGTCTTCACCAGCAGCCACTCCGGTTCATTCTCTGCCGCTCTCCGCACCTTTGATTTCCAAGAGTTGAAAACGACAATCTCGACGAACATCGGACCCATTTCCAACGCGAAGTATCCGGCGAAGCAGGGCGCAGCAGACTACTTCGGATACGCCCTCGTATCGCATCTCGAGGGCAAGAACGTCAGCGTAGCCTGGGTCGACGAATGGGCGACAGACGGACCTTTTCCTGAACAGCTGAAACAGATTCAAAAGGGACTAGATAAGACTCTACAACTCCTCTCGGCCGAATCTCAGTATCGGAATCGGGTCGTCGCCCACGCAGATCTAAAGTGCGACGGGGGCGGCGTGTGTGGCGGAAGCGAACAACATCTACTTGGGCCCCGACAATGTAAAGCCATCCATTGGCATCTTCTCGGTAGGAACAGCGCTCATGACCCTGCCTCCCGGCAAGTACTCCTTCGTCCTTGCTACCTCTGGTTTCGTCAACAGGAACTCCGGCGACATTACTCCGGACGGGAAAATCTACTGTTATGAAACGAAATTCCTGGTGGGGCCGTCCTACTCGGCGCCCTCGCCTGTCACAGTCATGCTGCTGAAGCTTTTGGACACCTCTACCCTGCAAATAGAGGTGGAAAATGGAAGCAGTTGCGGAAGTGGTCCTTGGACTTTTGGCACAAGCTATGTGATATTTTCGCGGTAGACTCCTGGACGCCAACCGCTCGGCCCCGATCGTCAACTATCGTTCGACATGCGGATTAAATGCGGATGACATCTCGGCGAGGCGCAATGAACCCTATGTGCGGCCATAGATGCCGGCATGAACGTGACCGATTATATCTTCTGCAAGACTAGGACTCAAACAAGGAGGAGTGTGGCGCATCGTTCATTCGCCTTCCTTCCTCTGAAACTTCTCCATGGGACCAAAGTACATGTGCGCCGGCGGGTCCTTGGGCAGCACAAAACGAATGTACTCGTGCCCTGTCTTGTCGTGATACCTGTCCGAGCCTTTCATTCCCTCGAAGTACGCGGCTTCGAATTCGCTCCAATCCTGTTTCTGAATAGCCTTGAGGACTGGCGTCAGGTACTCGCCTTCGAAAGCCGTCAGGTCCTCGGTGAACTTCGGCCGCGTCACCTTCGCTACCCCCAAGGCGACCCTAAGGTACTTGAGTTCGTGCGCTGCCAGCTTCCAGTTCCCACCCTTGGCAGCGTAATAGGTGTAGTAATATCGGTGGGCGACCTCCTGCATGATCTGCGCCATCCCGGGTTGAATCTCAGCCAGCTGGTCAATCGTAATCTCACCGTGCTTCGTTTTCGCCTTTATCTCTCCGTTCACTGGGGAAGAGGCCCAAACTCCTCTTTCTTAAGCACGATTTTCGCGCCTCAGGACGGCCGGGTTAGTTGAAACAGCGACAAGAGCGAGACGCAGTGAACCCTAACAAGACAAGATATCTAGCCAAATCAGCTTAGTATGGTCCTGATTCGTCGATTTGATATCGAACTCGCCCCCAGCCGAGCTGGAGTCTTTCAAACCTGGCACAGGAGCGATCGACCGTGGCCTCGAAGCAGAGACCGATTCGGGAAACGGAAGTTCACGGCTGGTTACGGGTGTGCGCTCACTGGGACTGTTAAAAGTCGGCATATCGCTGGCTTGGAGCCGGTTAATTGATCATAGCCGTGATAGGTGCGGGTAAGATCGGGGAGGCTGTAGCGAGACGAGTCTCTGAGCTATCCGACGTCACCAAGGTCTTCGTCACGAAGAGAAACATATCAACCATTGAACATCTTCAGTCAGGAAAGACGCACGTGACTCGAATCAACAAGGACGCGGCGCGGAACGCCGACGTGATCATCCTTGCGGTCAAAGCGGCTGACGCGAAGGGTGTCCTGGAAGAAATCGCTGATCTCGTCGAGGGAAAGCTGGTGATTTCCTTGATGGCAGCGATCTCAATCAGAAAGATCCAATCATCCCTTCCTGGGGCGAAGGTCGTGCGAGCCATGCCAAACATCGCAGCCACGGTCGGCGAGGCGATCACGGCCTACTCAGTTGGCGACGGACTGACGAAAGACGATATCAGAGTGACGCAATCGGTGTTTGGCTCATTCGGAGAGTATCTCGAAGTTCCTGAGAATCTCATGGATGCGGTGACGGCCCTCAGCGGAAGCGGCCCAGCCTACATCGCAATTCTGATTGAGGCGATGGTCAGCGCGGGTCTCAAGGTAGGGATGCCTCGCGATATTGCATCCAAGCTTGTGATAAAGACGCTCACGGGGACCGCAAACCTCCTTGACCGGGTGAAGATGCACCCGGCGGAACTCAGAGACGCTGTCACCACCCCCGCAGGCACCACGATCGCAGGGATCTGCGAACTCGAGAAAGGTTCGATTAGGACGAGCATGATGAACGCTGTGGAGGCAGCCACTCGTCAGGCAAAGGAAGTTGCTGGAAAGTTCGATGAAGAGCGCCACTAAAGCGCTTATCCAGTGTTGACGGCATCACCGGTGCGAGGGGCGGCTTGGCTCACAACATGACAACTATGTCAATAGGAGCAAAAGGGAACCGTCGAAGTTGATGGTCTGGTGCTGAGGAAATAACAGACATGGCGGGCGTCTGGACGCCGCTTTTCTTCTAATAACCTAGGTTCTGTCATTATGTCCCACAGTTATGACTACATTTCCCTTTTTTTGTCCTGTATCGACATACCTGTGAGCTTCGACAATTTCTTCCAACGGATAGCGTCTATCTATCGCCGATCTTAGCTTCCCCGCCTCAATAAGCTCTTTGAGGAAGATCAGATCTTCACCCCTATATGACACCGTCCCACCTATTACTTTCTTGCTGCTCCTCATCAAAGTCCATAGTCCTCGAGCCTGCTGCGACAACCCAGGGTTACCCAAAAGATAGAATCCTTTTTCCTTCAGGGACCTCATGCAGCCCGAGAACGAACTCTTGCCTACCACGTCAAAAATAACATCATAGGTCTCCCCGCTTTTGGTAAAATCCGCTTTGGTGTAATCAATGACCTTGTCTGCACCAATGGAGCGCAGCATGTCTAATTTCCTCGTGTTATCCACGGCGGTCACTTCCGCCCCGAATGATTTGGCGAGCTGCACCGCAACAGTGCCTACTGTTCCGCCTGCACCATAAATCAAAACCTTCTGTCCGCTCTCGATGTTTCCTTTTCTAAGACAGTGCAATGCATGAAGTCCCCCAGCAGGGACGGCGGCGGCTTCCTCATATGTCATGTTGGCCGGTTTTATTGCCATCCACCCATTTTCAGGCAGACAGTTGTACTCAGCCCAAGCACCAAGACGAAGACCGGTAAATGCAAAGACTTGGTCACCTTTCTTAAACAGTCTTACAGCTTTGCCTACTGATTCAATTTCCCCGGCTAGCTCTTGCCCTAGTATTTTTTTTCTTGGTCCCCTGAAACCAAATCCTATTCGCGCAATGAGCTGCCACGATAGAGGAAGTTTGAGACTTCGCAGCTCACAGTCCCCTGCTGTTACTGTTGCCGCATGGACTCTTACGAGTACTTCATCGTCCTTGGGAGTAGGTTTCTCCAGCTCTCTGAGCTGAAGAACTTCCGGAGGCCCGTATCGTGTGCATACAGCCGCTTTCATTAGTGGTTCCCCCCTTTTTTGGTTGACCATAGCCAAATTCATCTGCCTCCTATCGGGGAGAGAGTGGGGAGGGGTTAGGCTCATATCTTTACTCCCTCCAACGTTTCCTTAATCCAATCTACGAACCTGTGGTATGAATCAATCCCCTTGGGTGTTAACATTATTCTCTCCGCCTTTTCTTCGTCAAGGCTCACTGCGACGAGCCCGCGTTTCAATAACCATTCGAGGTACTCCACGAAGCGCGGGTAGTTGACACCCAAAAGCATCTGAATATTCGTCTTTTTCATCGACGAACTGTTCCTGTACATGATGTCAAGAAAGCGAGCTACCACGTAGAGGTCCGGCTTTTCCAATCCTAGAATCACAGAGTCTCTATGAAATCTTTCTTTCGTTGCTCAAAGACTCTCTTCTGTTCTTCGAACTTTGAGATCTCCTGTTCGTACGTCTTCCTGGTCTCGTAACTGAAGTATAGCCAGACCATTGCTCCAACCAGGATTGCCACCGCGAGATTACGACCGACAAGAGCTGCGACTATGAAGGCGACTACGCCGAAGAGCAGAGAATCCTGATTTCTCCTCCTTACCAATTCGGGAAGCAGCGTCACGATCTTATCTGCCAAGGAAAGTGCGTCCTCCGTGATCCCTTCACCACCCCCACCGTTCACCTTCTTCTGCTGCTCTTCCTCTATCTTCTTCATTTCGGTTATTAGAGAGGATAACTCCTTCAGTCGCGCGTCGTGCTTCCTCTTCAGTAAGAAGTATGTTGCAGAGCCACTGATCAGTCCCGCGAGAAGGACGGTGCCCGCGAGTGAATAGGCGAGATTCCTGTCCTGAAAAAGAACCGTGAGATACGGCCAGCCGTATTGGCTTACAACAAAACCTAGGACAGATGCGCCAACTGTCACAAAAACCAGAATTGTGGTTAAGAACGAACTGGCCAGTCTGACCCGCGATTCTCGCCCTCTGAGACGCCCTAACCACTTGTCGGAACTTTCAACAATTGACTTGAGGCTAAACTGTATCTCTTGCCGTCGGCGAGTATCATCCGCGGA
>VBPK01000085.1 GCA_005877225.1 Nitrososphaerota archaeon | reverse complement strand
AGCGCGATCATGACCAACTCAAAGATATTCGCGCTCAGTGAGAAGGAATCGAAGGATGCGGGCCTCCTGCATGCTAAGATGAAATCAAAACATTCCAACTTTGGTCTGGCTGACTCCTTCGTGCTCTCGGCTGCGAGGAAGCTCGGGGCCAAGGTGTTGACGGGAGACCCTCACTTCGCGAGCGTAGAAGAAGCAGTAATGCTTTCTTGAATCAGAACCGTCGAGGGCATGGTTTCTCCATCAGGTAGGAGCGGGTGTACAGGAAGACCTCTGTCTTCGTTGGATGGTGCGTCGTGTCGGATTTAGTGAGATCTTCAGCTCTGGCAACTGTCGATTTATGACCTGTGCAAAGTTGCGAAACAGCCGATATACAATCTGCTTCGCCTGCACGATTCACTGGGCACTGTGAAGAGTTCTTCTTAGATGGATCAAGGCGTTCAGGATGGTGGCCACGAGGTACGAGAGGCTACTGCAGGTTTACATGAGATTCGTTTTCCGCTGCTCCTAAGGAATCCCGATTATACAGGGCCCTTGGCCCTGTGCAGGATTGCAGGTGACCTTGTGGCCGTCCGGATAGGTCACAATGATTGTGCCATTGATGTACGAGTCGGCAACTGAACTGGCTGGGGCTCCGCGGACGCAGAGGCTGCTGCCGTTGCCGTATTCGTAGCACCCTCCGGCACCAAGAACCACTTGGGTCACGGAGCACGTCTGGACTGTCGTTGAAGTTCTGTTCAATGGTACAGTCACGGTAGTAGTGGTACCAACGCATGTAGGAGTATTGCTCGATGGACGAAATGAGGTGCCTACGGTCGAGTAGACCCCGATTGCCGCCAATGTAACAAGGACGAGGGCGAAGGCAGCGGTTGTTGTTGAAACGCCTCGAAGACGCTCTCCCGGGAACACGTCCCTCCCCATACCACCTACCCCTACGGTCCGAATAGAGATAATTCTAATGCCTAGAACAGGCGTTCCAAGACAAGAAACGGCCGCTTTACTCGCTTGGCCGGGATCTGGTTACAAAAGCTAGTCTTACAGAGGTTCATCGGAGGCTCCTCGGAGGCTCCTCGGAGGCCTAAACTTGAGAGCCGAACAACAGGAGACTTGTGAACAACAGAAGACTTTTCTCCCTTTGTCTCCTATGACTCTTGGTGCCCAAGGCCAAAGCAAACATTGAGGTACAAGAATCGAATGCGATTCTGACAATAACACTGAGTCGTCCCGACCGTCTTAACATCCTGGACCTGGAGACGAGGAAGGAGATTTTGCGCGTGTTAGAGACATACGAGTCGAACCGGGAGATAAGGTGCCTACTCTTAACGGCTCGGGGAGAGGTCTTCAGCGCTGGGGCAGATATCAGATATCTTCTTTCGCTGGACAACAAGGCTTCGCGGGAGTATGCTGGGTTTGTGCGTTCCTTCCTGACATACGTCGAGAGTTATCCCAAACCGGTGGTGGGAGCGGTCAACGGCACAGCGGTCGGTGGAGGGCTGGAGCTGCTCCTGGTTCTCGATATCGTTGTTGCGAGTTCGGAGGCGCGTTTTGGACAGACAGAGCTGAACGTGGGACTGATTCCCGGTGGCGGAGGGTCTCAGAGGTTGCCCAGACTGATAGGAGTGAGAAAAGCGAAGGAGATGATCTACACTGGAGGGCTGCTCTCTGCTGAAGAGGCGCTTCGATTAGGCTTGGTGAACATCGTGGTCGAGAAGGAGAGGCTGATGGAGGAGGCGCTCTCGGTCTGCGAGAGAGTCAGGTCGAAAAGTCCCATGGCATTGAAGCTAGCGAAACGCGCGATAAACAGTGCTCTCTCCATGAGCCTGCAGGATGGTCTCGCGTTCGAGAGTGAGCTCTATTCGAAAATCCTGTCGAGCCGTGACGCCAAAGAAGGGCTTAGGGCATTCCTGGAGAAGCGGCAACCGCAGTACATTGGAGATGGGATTGGCTAACCGTTCTAGGGGGGCGACGCTAACCGTTCTAGGGAGCGACCCCAGGCGGAGTGTCAAGGAGTCTGCCGTTAGGGTCTCCAGGGACGATGGACGCTATCTGCTCGTCCAGTCTCTCTATGAAGTCCTCGACCATCGAGAGGTTCACGTTCCCAGACTAGGCATTTGCAACTATGGTCGGGGAGCGAACCGTGGATTCCGAATAGACCAATGGAGCGCAGAGGAGAACTGCCACTGAGGGGATTAGTACTATAAGTTCACTCAGACTTATTGGAGGAGGTACGGGCACCCCCAAGAAGAAGAGCCCGGCTTGATCTCCTGGAACCAAGAAGATATACGAGATGGCCGCGATGCTCCCGAGAATCGCCGCGGTTCGGGGTCTCATGAAAATGAGGACAAAGGAAGCGATGCCCAGTATTACTGTGGCCAAGAAAATAGGGATCAATGCGTAGGACCTAAGCGTTGAGGGAGGACGAGTCTCCAATCCGGCAGGGGTCAAAAGGAAGCCGACTACCGCCATCACACCGAACGCGACCACAAGGATCTTGCGGTTTCTAGAGAGTTCCATCGCTTGACTGGGCGATTGATTGAGAGTTGTTATAAATACGTTCGCGCAACTTAGATCAAAACCTTCTAGGTGCCCTCCCCTGATTCAGCTAAAGAAACTTGGTTTCGAAGCAGACAAGGATCATCACGGAGTTATTCAGGCAACGCATTCCAGCCCGAACTTGACTAGGGGGAGCCTTGCAAAGGAGGTCAGCTTGCCAAAGAGCCCACGATTGACCTGAACTCTGCGTCATCAATATTCGACTTTTTTTCTTCGGACCTCTTCTTCACCTCGGCAAGAATCTTATCGAGCTGACCCTTATCTGCTTCCAAGCCGAGTTCCTTCAGCTTCCATTGGACCGAGTGCACACCGGATTTCTTGCCTAAGAATACGCCGTGCCTATTCCCCACGATTTCTGGAAGGTAGGCTTCGGAGCCGAGATTGTATTTCATCCATCCAGCAATAGAGATTCCAGCCTCCCTTGTGAATACCCTGTCGCCCACGATTGGTTTGTTGGGTGGCAGTGGAAACGCCGTCAGCCTCTGCACTAGCTCTGATAACTCCTTGAATTTCGAGAAATCGAACCTGACTGGCTGCCCGTAAAGGTACTTGAGGGCCATCGCCACCTCTTCGAAGCTAGCATTTCCTGCCCTCTCTCCTATTCCGTTGACGGACGTGTGGACGGTGGAAGCGCCGTTCTTCAGCCCCGCGATCGCGGTGGCAACGCCGAGGCCGAAGTCGTTGTGTGTATGGACCTCCAGGGGTTCCTTGACGGTGCTCCTGACTATCTTTACGAGTTTCCCGAAGGCTTCGGGCGAGGCGCACCCGAAAGTGTCGACTATCACGAAAGAATCCGGATGAGCCTGTTGAGAGATTTTCTTCAGCGCACCCGTCAAGAAGCTTGGGTCTGCCCTGGTACCGTCTACTCCGAAGAAAGCCGTCCAAAGTCCATGCTCCTTCGCAAACTCAATCGAATCGATGGCTTTCTGTATGACCTGTTCGTGGGTCCAATCGAACTGCCTGAGCTTTGGGACGCCAACGGGTCCTTCGCATATTATTCCCTCGACGTCGCACTTCAGAGCAGCCTCTATGTCCTCCCGGACGAGCCTTGAGAAGGCTATGACTTTCGCCTTCAGTCCGAGATGCGCGATCTCTTTAACGGCTGCAAAATCGTCTTGCGAGACTACCGGCATCCCGGCCTCGATTCGATGGACACCCACTTCGTCGAGTTTCCTTGCGATCGCTACTTTCTCAGCCCTGCGCAACACGACGCCAGGTGTCTGCTCGCCGTCTCTCAAGGTAACGTCGTGAAAGATTACCTCCTTCTGGAACTCGAATCCCGAAACAACTTCAGAATCGAAGTTGAAGCGGCTGGTCCAATGGTCCCTCCCAACCCATTTCCCGCTTTCAGAGTTCTCACGTCGCGTCCCAGCCCTTGTGGAGTGAGATTCTCGCATTGAAACCTGGATTGCTTCGTTCTTGTCAATCAAAAACATTTCTTATGGCTTCTTGCGAAGAACGCCTCATTCCATAAGAGCGCCCTGTTCGGAATTCATCCCAAGATTGAAATCGTGGGCTTCTGCACCTTGATTGGTAATCCTTGTCGGGGGTAGTTGATGACCTCTTGGCTATGATTCGGCGAGCCAAGGTCTATGACCTCGGTCAGCCATACTGGCAGGGAATGCCTGTCCATCCAGCTGACCCTCCGTTCCAGTACTATCTGTACAGATATCACGAACATACGAAGAGGCTATTCGAATCGGTCGCGCCCGGCTTCGCGGACTCCATAGGGCTGGTGGTAACTTCGATGCACGCCGGAACCCACTTCGACACTCCGATTCACATGCTCCTCTGGTAATGCGGAGTGTACTCCTCGATGTCGCGTCTTACAAGGGATTGCGGACCCTACCCGAGCGCTACGAGATAACCGCGAAGGACCTGGAGGAGACCGAGAGGAGCCAGTCTACAAAGATAAGTGATGGCGACTGCGTCTTGGTGAGGACGGGGTACTCAAAATTCTTCACGACCGACTCTGATGCGTACCTCCACAAGTTTGCAGGTCTCGGTGCAGAAGCCGCTAGGTGGCTCGCAAAGAGGAGGGTTCGTCTCGTCGGCATCGACAATCTAGCGGCGGGAGTTCCTACCCCCTTTGAGGTTCATAACGTCTTGCTGAGTGATAACGGAATCTTCCTGATGAAGAGCCTCTATCTCGAAGAACTCTCCAAGGACCGTCGACTCTCTTCCGTAGTCGTAGTGCTTCCCCTTAAGATTAAGGGAGGAGAGGCCTCTCTCGTAAGGCCAATCGCAATCGCCTAGAACTACCTTCACAAAGCGGAGAAACGAGGGTCAGGCGGCTGGCATGCTGAATCCGCCGTCACATATCAGTGTATTCCCGGTCATATGGAATGAGTCTTGAGAGGCCAGGAAGACGACTATGTGCGCTATGTTCTCTGGCTTGCCTATTGACCTAACGGGCGTGTGATCAATGATCCATTTCTTCCTTCCCTCAGTCCAGTCCTTCCTAGCCCTCAGGGAAGGCGTGTCCATGTAGCCGGGTGCGATTGCGTTTACTCTGACGAAGGGAGCGAGCGCAAGAGCGTACGACTTCGTTATCCCGATGACACCGTACTTGGCCGCCGCGTATATCGGGGATCGGGGACTCCCCGTGACGATGACGTTTGAGGCCACGTTAACAATCGTACCGCTCCGCTGCTCGTCCAGCATCCTCTTTCCAAATTCGTGTGTGCAGTAGAGTGTTCCCTTGACATCGAGTGAAAGTGTCCCGTCCACCACTTCGGGCGAGAGCTCTCTCCAAGACATCTGCGTGGCTGCGGTCTCGCCAGCGTTATTTACAAGAACGTCGCACCGACCCCACTTCTTCCAGACCTTCTCCGCAAGGATCTTGACCTGCTGCAGATCGCTAAGGTCCGCCTGGAGTGCGAAGGAGTCAACCCCTGCCTTCTTTACCTCCTTAACAATCTCCGCCGCACTCTCCGCCGACTTCAGATAGTGCACGGCCACGTTAGCTCCCTCCTGGGCCAACGCACGCGCTATCACGCTTCCAAACCCCCTCGAGGAGCCGGTCACCATCGCGTACTGACCGTCGAGCCTCCTTCCCGAAGGAACTCGTCTGGGAGTCCAGTCAATCTCTCCCTCGACTTTAACGGCCCCTGGTGGAGTCCCCCAGCTCATCTTGTCAGAGCCTCAAGTGATTTGAGTCCGTAACATTCCTTCATGGGTCTGCACGGGCGCAAGGAGTTTTTAATCTATGCGCAAGTGTGTCGCATTTCAGGAGAGGGTCGAGTGTGGAGTTGATCAGTAAACCTCCTCATCCTCTACAACGTAGTTTCTGAGGACGCCAATCTTCTCAATCTCTGATTCGAGGACATCGCCGGGTTTTAGGTAGTATTTTTCGGGCTCTTTCCTGAAGGCGGCGACGCCCGACACGGTTCCCGTGGTGATGATGTCGCCGGGGTAAAGCGTCACCCATGAGTAGTGTTGAACGATCTCCGGGACGGTCACAGAAAGATGGCTCGTGTTGCTCACCTGTCGTGGTTCGCCGTTGACTCTGCATTCTATCTTGAGGTTGTGGACGTCCTCGATGTCCTCCCTCGGTACCATGCAAGGCCCAAAGGGCGCAAAGGTATCCATGTTCTTTCCGAAATTGAGAAGGCCGGATTTCATCTCCTCTCTCTGGATGTCGCGTGCGGTTATGTCGTTAAAGACGGTGAAGCCAGCGATCGCCTTCCACGCGCCCTCTTTGGTCAAGTGCTTGGACTTCTTGCCGATGATTATGGCCAATTCGATCTCGTAGTCAAGCTCTTTTGTGTATCTAGGGCGGACTATCTTGCCTTCGTTGCCGATTATTGCTGAAGGACTCTTGAGAAATGAGATCCACTTTGGTATCGGGAACTCCCAGCCAGACTCCGTCCCCTCCTTCGCATGCTCCCTGAAGTTCCCCGCCGTATGTATGATCTTGCCCGGTCTGGGTACTGGCGCCATGACTTTCACTTCGGGGAGCCTAACGATCGCCCTCTCCTTCTTAGGGCCTGAGAGCCCGGACAAACCCAGCCGAAGTGCGAATCGCTCGACTTCGCGCAAGGCGTCGAACGATTTCCGGCCAGAACGCAGGAGTCCCAGCATGTCTGCCGGTACCATAGAGTCCGCAAGCTTCCGAGCACTCCTTCCCTTCCCTCCCTTCAGCATTCGATTGTGTGCGTAATTTGCATCGATGATGAGTGATTCTCCATCGGGGCTGACCAGGATACCCAGCCTTTCGCTGTGGTCGTGCGGTTCCTCAAAAGTGACGAGACGCATTATCGACGATCTGGCCATCCTTCCCCTTAAAACATTGTAGCGAAGAGCTTTCCAACGCCCTCTTGCCACGCTCTGGAAAGAAACGGACGAACAAAACCTTGAAATATTGTCTTCGAAAATTCGGAGACTGGCTCCTCGATGACGCCAAAGAAATTTGCCTATTTCGCTCCGGCGTCGCTGAAGGAAGCAATTCAGCTACTTCGTGAGAACGAGGACGCCAAGGTCCTGGCGGGCGGGCAGAGCCTTATCGCTCTGATGAAGCTCAGACTGGCGGCTCCTGCGGCGCTTATCGATATCACGAAGACAGGCGATCTTCTCTCATACATCCGGGAGGGCAAGGGCCACCTAGAGGTAGGAGCGCTGACGACCCATGACACGCTCGAGCGCAGCAAGATTATCAACAAGAAGTTCCCGATTCTCTCGGACGCGGCTAGCAAGATAGGCGACCAACAGATTCGTAACAGGGGTACGATTGGTGGAAGCTGTTGCCACGCGGATCCCGCCGCTGATCTACCGACCGCCCTGACAGCGCTCGAGCCAGAATTCGTCGTTCGCGGGGTGAAGGGGAAGAGAGTGATACCGCAATCGAAATTCTTCGTCGATACCTTCACAACCTCAATCGCAAAAGATGAAATCCTTACAGAGATTCAGATTCCACACACTCCTCCGAAGTCTGGATCGGCGTACATCAAACACAGCCGTCGGGAGGGTGACTTCGCGATAGTTGGTGTAGGAGCCGTGGTGACGGTCGGACCGAAGAAGGTCTGCAGGGATGTCAGAGTATCGTTAGGTGCCGTCGCGTCAGCTCCGATAAGGGCCAAGAGCGCGGAAAGGCATCTCAAGGGGAAAACACTCGACGAGGGTAACATAGCCGAGGCAGCGGAAAGGGCGAACGAAGAAGCGGACCCTCCATCAGACATGCACGGAAGCAGACAGTACAGGTTGGACATGATC
>VBPK01000065.1 GCA_005877225.1 Nitrososphaerota archaeon | reverse complement strand
GAGAATTTTTGAGACTGAAAATGGTTTGCCCCCGTCTGTGGCAGCGGTTGTCCTCTCCTCCAACCGCCTTCTTCGCCCGGTAGACCGCTTATCTGCGTTGCGTTGCGCCATGCGGGGGTTTTCCGACTACACTGGTTGAGAAAGTTTTATACGAGGTTTCTCCGGGGCGATAGCACCTCTCGAGGCAACCCTTGGTACCGACTCCTTCCAAATCAGGAAAGAAGACTCCAAAGAGGCCTCTTCTGGAGGGTTTCGAGATAAAGATAGGGCCTCCGAAGTTGACCCGCTTCGAGAAGGCGAGAATCGTCGGCGCGAGGTCATTGCAGCTCGCCATGGGCGCACCACCCTTCGTAGCAATCGAGAAGAGCCTGAGAGATCCGATCACGATCGCCAGCGCGGAACTCGACGAGGGTGGGCTCCCCGTCTCAATAAGGAGGACACTCCCGAACGGTGTCTTTCAAGACATCCCGATTCGGGCACTGATGCAATAGCGGCACCGGGAACCCGAGCCCGGAGGCCTCCAGACGTAGATAAAACGGCGAGTTTGTTAGTTATCTATAAATAATGGGCAACTTGGAACCGCCTTTACAGGTCAATCACATGCCAAGAACCAATAAGTCGAATGCAAACGATCCTGAAAAGGAGGAGACGGCCAACACTTCCATGCAGGTGACCCAGACGATGCAGACCCAAGAAGTCCAGACCCAGACGATGCAGAGATCTTCACCACCCAACCACATCTTCGTGGGCAAGAAGCCAGTGATGAGCTATGCGATGTCGGCCCTGATCCAGCTGACGCAGGCTGGCGAGATCGTCGTCAAGGCGAGAGGGATGGCGATCAGCAGGGCGGTCGACGTTGCAGAGATTGTGACAAAGAGGTTGGGCAATGGTGCGTTCTCCGTGAAGGACATCCGCATCGGAACAGAGGTAGTTGGCGAAGGCAGCGAAACCAGGAACGTCTCGTCGATCGAAATAGTAGTCGGCAAGTAGCAGTAGTAAACCGACTCAGAGATACAGGAGCGGGAACCCAAGTTCCTATTTGGTAGCGATTGCTATACATCCATCAGCGCTTCTCCCTTGCGTTCCCTCGCAAGACCGGGGGGGCTCGCGCAGAGTCTCAGTTTCTCTCCACGCGTCATCCTCTTGATGACCGCCTCTCTCCTCAGAGATGCGGACCTGCTCGGACATCTCTCAAGAAAGACTAGCCTTACGGGAAGTCGCGAGCGGGTGTATTTTGAAGCGCGCCCTCCCTGATGCTGTCGCAACCTTCTCTCCGGGTCGCTCGTGAAGCCAGTGTACAATTTTCCGTCTCTGCACTCCAAGATGTAGACGAAGTATTGCGACACGGATGAGCCCGGCGGCATGCTCGCACGAATCTTTCTCGAGATGCTCTCGCGATTTTCTTGCAGGGTCTCACTCCACTCCCTTCGTACGAAGTCGCGGCGGTTTTTTAACAAACCCATGAGCAGGCTTTTCAAAATCGGGACAATGTTTTTAAGCAAAAATGACGAGGGAGTTGTCAGCAATAATTGGTGGACACGCGGACACAACCCGTTCCGAAGTCCGGGGTTGAGTCGCACAGATTCGCTGAAAAGGATTTGTATAGGCTCGCAGAAAAACATGGAACCCCCTACTACCTGATCGACGAAGCGACGCTGAGGAGGAAGGTGAATGAGATAGAGCAGGCCTTCCAGGAGTTCAAGGGTGCATTCAGGGTCGCCTACTCGATGAAGGCGAACTTCAATCCTTCCGTAATTCGAATTTTCGTGGGTGAAGGAATCCTCTTCGATATTACCGCCCCGAGCGAGCTCTACTTCCTCCTAAAGTGTGGAGGCACTCCGGAGAACGTTCTCTACACGAGTATCACAGAGACGCTTGCTGAGTACGACAGCGTCCTCAAACTAGGGGTAAGAAGAATCGTTGTGGCGAGCCACAACGGTCTAAACAACCTCATCGAGGCCGCGGGTAGGGCGGAGGCAGAGGTCGAGGTGATGGTCAGGGTGAACCCGGAGGTTCACGTGAAAGCAGAGCTCAGGGGATCGCTGAAGCACGGTAAGTTCGGGATGCAGCTGGACGGAGATAACCAGGACGCCGCTCTCCCGGTGCTCAAGAAGATACTCTCCACCCCCGGGCTGAAGTTCGAGGGGTTCCACTTCCATCTCGGGAGTCAGGTAGAAGACCAGGAGTGCTACGCGGAAGCGATTGAGAAGCTCGAGGGTTTCATCCTGCGGGCGAGGAAGGAGATCGGCGAGTTTGGCGTGAATACGATTGACATAGGAGGAGGCCTGCCCGTCTCGTACGGGAGAGTCGTCCCTACACCCAAGGACCTCGGAACGAAGATAGTCGGCCAACTCAACAGCCTGATGGAGAGCCTAGGGGTCAAGTTCACCCTCGTCGCAGAGAGCGGGAGATACCTCTCCGCTGAGGCGATGATTCTGGTTTCGAGAATAGTCAATGTGAAGGACTTCGGGGAGAACAGGTACGTCTATCTCGATGCTGGCTACAACGTTCTCCTCGACGCTGCCCTCTTGAAACACGAGTATCCCGTGGAGGTGATTCCCGGCGGCCCCTCCACCTACCCCAAGACTGTCCTGGTTGGGAGGCTCTGTGACCCGCTCGACATCTTCCCGACTTCGAGTCGGTCAAAGCTCGGGGGTGCGGAGACAGGAAAGCTCGTGGTATTCAGGGACGCCGGCGCCTACTCGATCGTAATGAACATGCCCTTTCACAGCCAACCCAAGCCCTGCGTGCTGATGAGGAACGCCCACGGAAACTATCTGATGGCAAGAGAGAGGCAGGACGTGCACGCCCTCTTTCTCGAAGAGGGTGGCAACCTCCTCGACGGAAAGCCTTCGACAGACTGATATAATTAGCAAAAAGAACGGCAACGGCTGTTGACGCTCGAGGTCATCATAGGGCCGATGTTTTCTGGAAAGACCTCCGAGCTGATCAGACTCGTCGAGCGGGAGGTCTATGCGAAGAGGAAGGGAGCAATCTTCAAGCCCGCCCTCGACAGGAGGTACAGCGTGAAGGAGGTCGTCTCTCACAACGGTTTGAGGTACGATGCACACTCCGTCGTCACCTCGTCGAGAGGGATCCGAAAGATCTCAAGCGTTGTTGATGGCGATGGGCTCGATGTCATAGGCGTCGACGAGGTGCAATTCTTCCCGACGGGGGTGGTTCCTCTCCTCGACAGGCTCGCCTTTTCGAGGAGGGTGATCGCCTGCGGACTCAACCTGACCTTCAAGGCTGACACCTTTGAAACCACGATGAAACTCGCGGCGAGGGCAGACCGGGTGCGATACCTGAGTGCCGTCTGCGTCGTCTGCGGGCAGGAAGCGAGCAGGACGCAGCGTTTGATAGGCGGCGAGCCCGCCCCCAAGGAGAGCCCCGTCATCGCAGTCGGAGGTAAAGAGATGTATGAGCCCAGGTGCAGGAATTGCTACGAGCCGCCCGCTTGATCGAAGGAGATTGAGCTCAATTCCATCCGGTAGGAGGAACAAGGGAAAGGTGCGAGAGAAGCTTGGCCCTCGAGCCTAGGAATTCGAGCGGGAGGCTTTACCATATCTCCCTCAAGAGGGAGGAGGTGGGGAGGATAGCCCTCCTACCCGGCGACCCGGACAGGGTCCCGCGCATCGCGAAATACTTCAGCAAGGCAAAATTGATTGCCTCTCACAGGGAGTACACAACGTACGGGGGCTACGTCGGGAAGGAGTATGTGGTCGCAATGTCGACCGGGATCGGTGCTCCCTCGGCGGCCATCGCAGTCGAGGAGCTCGCGCGTCTCGGAGTGAGGGTGAT
>VBPK01000064.1 GCA_005877225.1 Nitrososphaerota archaeon | reverse complement strand
GGAGCCGACAAGGGGAAACTCGAGCTGGAGGAGGATGACATGGAGAGACTCGCCGACCTCTATTCCGTCGCTGCCAACGAGCGCCGGTTCCGCATAATGCACGAACTTACCAGGAGGGGGGAGATGAAGCACTCAGACATTCTGCGGATCGCGATGAATCCGAAATTCGTTCACGATTGCATCAACCCGATGGTCGAGGAGGGTATCGTTATTCACGAGGGGAGGCGTTCGGGTTACAGGCCTTCCAACAAGGGCTTTGCCTACGTGACACTGACTACAGGTCTGAGTAGGATTCTTGAGCTGCTGGAGGAGGAGATGGAGGCTGATGAGTGAAGATGAGTGAGTTCGGGGACGTCGACGACCTCTTCGAAGAGCTCTTCAGGTTCGCGGAGAGGCTCTTGGAGCAGCCACCCCTCACGCGGCCGCGAGCACGAGGCGCAGAGTTGCAACCCGTACAGAGTCACGAGCCCGACGAGCTCATTGTGGGGCGGGAAGAGGTTGCGTATCTCTTGCACGCGCCGGGTTACGACTCGAATGACTTCCTTGTGTCCGTCTCGGACGACTCGATAGAGGTGAAGACGAACGACTTCATTCGCAGGAAGATGCTTGGCTCAATGGTGCATCCGGAGAGCGCAGTGACCATCTACCGCAACGGTGTCCTCAGCGTCAGGATGAAGAGGAGAGACGAGTGATCTCCCTCGTCCCCGACCTCAGAAGACCTCTGCTCAGGCCGCCGCCGCGGAACCCTCTCCCTTTTCTCCCCAGGCCGGGACCCGGCCGCGAGCCCGGCTCCTCCTTCGACTATGTCGGGACGGCTCACTTCACCGGGAGAAGCATCTATGACGCGATTCAGGCTGCCTCATCGGGACTCCATTCCGGCGTCGCCGTCGAACTGGACAGGGCGAGGTTTGACGGACTTAACCGGATGGGATACTCGGTCGGGCCTCAACTTCGCGCGAGGGCCGAGGGTGAATTCGTCGCCGCGACCGACGCCTTCGGAAACAGAGACGGCGACATCTGGCTCCTCGACTGGAGCATCGAGCAGATAGACCGGAGGGTTCGAATGACTCTCACCCCCCAGGAGCTCTGGAGGTGGAGGAGCGTTTCCAGCGACCTCTTCCCATACGAGATCAAAGGGGCGCGGTTATGGGAGGCGGGAATGAAGGATGAGGCGCTGCATTATCTCGACTTCACCACCAGCGCGATGCGCGAATACTTTCCGAGTCTGTACAGGGTGCTCATCATCGAGCGAAATCTCCTGATGGCTGCGAGGCTGATGGAGGTTGAGAGCCAACTCGCCGCCCCGCAGGCCAGGCTGCTCGTGCTGATGGGGATGGCCCACATTGATGGTGTCCGCGAGCTTCTCCGCGAGCCCGAGAGAGTGAGCGAGGGTTTTGACAGGTATGGGCTTAACTACTCTTCTCCGATTAGGATAAGGAGGGCAAGAGTGGATTGACAATCGGGACGAACCAGAGAAGGCTCTCCGGCTCGGAGAACTTCGACGAGGTCTTCGAGCTCGTTAAGACCGCCACGGAGCAGTCCCTCGGCAAGCACAGGGCCGGACTCACCCTCGTCCTGGGGGATATCCCGAACAGCGTTGGGGCCTTCCACGAAATGGGCTCGAACGCGATCGTGATGAACAGGAATCTCCTGAAGATTATCGAGAGACTCGCCAAGTCGAGGACCTCGAAGAACGCCTACGTCTTCATGATCCTGCTCCACGAGTACCTCCACAGCCTCGGCTACACGGACGACAGGCAGGTCAGGCTTCTCGGGAAGAGGATAACCAACGAATTTCTGGGGGGGAAGCACATTGCGGCTGAGATGGCCGTGAGACCTCTCGACCAGTTCTTCCCTGACCTTCCAAAGTACTCTGTCTTCAGGGACAAAGGACAGTTCGAGACGATTCGCAGGTTCGACTCATCGAGCACTCCATACATCGCCTAGGCAATCCGTAAATAGCCGACACCTTCGGAAGCCGGAAGAAAGCATACGACAGGCTTCAGCGTCGTCGACGTTTCTATCGATATCGCCTATTCATGGGCGAGGATGCTGATTGCTCTCGCTCTCAGCATTCTGTTCAGTCTCGCCGTCGGCATATTCGCGGCGCGAAACAAGAGGGCTGAATCAGTACTCATCCCGCTTCTTGATGTCTTCCAGTCGATCCCAATCCTGGGGTTCTTCCCGGTGGTGATACTAGGAGTAGTTGCGGTCATACCCGGTGACATTGGGGTTGATATCGCTGTCATCTTCCTAATCTTCACGAGCATGTCCTGGAACATCGCGTTCGGGGTCTACGAGGCGGTCAAGGCGATACCTCAGGATTACATAGACCTGAGTAACATGTCAAACGCGAGCGCCATCGGCCGGGTCTTTACGCTGTACATCCCATCTTCGCTGAGCCGGATCGCATACAACTCGCAGACCTCCTGGGCGGTTGGTCTCTTCTATCTCGTCGCAAGTGAAATTTTCTCCCTCGGGGGCCAGAATTTTCACGTTACGCACGGAATCGGGGTGGCGATAATCAATTTTTTGAACGCGCAGGACTATGTGGGATACGCCTACTCCATTATAGCGCTATTAGTGGCGGTGGCAGTCTGGCAGGTTGTCTTCTTGAGGGAGTTTTCCCTCTGGGCTGAGCGTTACAGATTCGGAGAGGCCCCGCATGGAGAGCGTCGCGACCCGCTAATGAGGGTGTACTCGTGGATTAACAGTAGGAGCATCGCGAAGCTCTTCCTCCTGACCCAGGGGAGGGGGGTCACGGGCTTCACCTCCTCGCTCCAGAAGTTCAGGCGTGGAATAGTCTATTCTGTGCTGATCAGCGTTGTCCTTTTCCTAGGTTTTGGAATCGTAGCCGGAATCGCCACGGCGCGAACGAGCGTCCAGATTCCCAGCATCCAGAACCTCCTCACAATTGAGAGTGGTGTCCTCGTTGGGCTCGGCTTCTCCCTCATACGAGTCTGGTACGTCTACTTCCTCGCGGTTCTAGTAGGTGTCCCTCTCGGGATAGCCATAGCGCTCAGGACGAGATTGTATGACGTGATGGTACCTGTGCTAGAGGTGGTAGCGTCCGTTCCAGCTCCTGCCCTTCTCCCCGTGATCTTATTCGCAGCAGCAGGGCAGGGCGAGGTCGTCGCTGCCGTCATCATTTTCTTAGGGATGATATGGTATATCATCTTTAACACGATGGGAGGGATTCGATCGCTACCTGAGGAGATCTTCCAGCTAAAGCGTGTGTTTCACGTCTCGACCGTAAAGGCCTGGAGAGACGTCTACCTGCCTGCTAGCGCAACGGCCTTCGTAACCGGGTCGATTACCGCGATTGGAGCAGCCTGGAACACGCTGATAATTGCTGAATACTTCAGTTCAAAGGACGTAACCACGCAGGTCAATACCGGAATAGGCAAGATTATCGCCGTCGCCACCAATCACAATCCAGCTGATCTCCTTACGCTCTATCTCGCTATAGCTTCCATGACAGTCTTGATTGTCGCCTTCAATCTGACCGTTTGGAGGAGGGCCTACCACTACACAACAAGGAGGTACGCGTATAACAGATGAGCCTGGCGGGCGATGGTCAGTGATTTCTCTGCGCACGGTAAGGGGATGTCCTTCGTGATGGACGACTTCAAGTCGACGAAGTCAGTGGCTCGACAGGAGACGAAAGTACGCTCGGCAGCTTCGCCGTCTCCCTCGTCCGACGTCTCTCCCGAAGTGCCGATAATCTCCGTCGAGCACGTCAGTCTGGACTACAAGAAAGAGAAGGAGCCGCTTCCCGTCCTCGTCGACGTTTCTCTCGCGGCGCGCAAGGACGAATTCGTCGTGATCACGGGACCGTCAGGGTGTGGTAAGTCCTCTCTCCTGCGCATCATCGCTGGACTGAACAAGCCCACCTCAGGAAGGGTGCTCTTTCGGGGAACGCCCGTGACAGAGCCCAGGCAGGAGCTCGCTATGATATTCCAGAACTTCGTCCTCCTCCCATGGCGGACCGCTTTGGAGAATGTCCTGTTCGGACTCGTGTCTCGAAAGGATATCAGCGAGCAAAAGAAGAAGGAGGTGGCGATGAGGGCGCTTGATGACGCTGGCCTCAAGGGGTTCGAGAACGTATATCCGGGGGAACTCTCCGGAGGTATGAAGCAGAGAGTGGGGATTGCGCGGGCGCTAGCGTTGGAGCCACAGGCGCTGCTGATGGACGAGCCGTTCAGCTCCCTCGATGACCTAACGGCGGAGCACCTAAGGAGAGGAATCTACTCTCTTTTGATAAACCCCTCCTCTCCCATCCAGACCGTGCTAATGGTTAGCCACAACGTAGAGGAGATTGTTGAGCTCGCAGACAAGGTCGTCGTCCTCTCCCCCAGACCCGGGCACGTGGTAGGAGAGTTGACGGTGGCCCTGCCGCGCCCTCGAAACAAGAAGTCCAAGGAATTCTTTGACTGGGTCGATATGGTGTACTCCCTGCTTGCCTAGATTGGAG
>VBPK01000063.1 GCA_005877225.1 Nitrososphaerota archaeon | reverse complement strand
GATCCTCCAAGACGCCAAACGCCTCTGTCACGTTCCCGCTCGCGAGCGCCCTGGCCTGCAGGAGAACGAGCTGAGCGTTGATGTAAGGTCCGAAGCCGTCGGCCCACTCCGCTGCTCCGGGCATATACTGAAGGGACCAGTTCCTCCACTCCTGGTCTTTGTCAATATACCCCAGCACGGTGTCGTGCAAGAGGCTCTGCGTCGTATTCTGAGCCGATGCTCTGACCATGGCCCAGTAGCTGGAGTTGCGTAGCTCGGAGAGGACGGCGGACCTGCCGGCGACGTTCATGCTGGTGGCCCCACCTGCACCGCAATCGTTCGGACTCTGAAAGACGGGGTAGAGGAGGTTCCTAAGCACATTGGCGATGCTTGCGATGACGATGAGGAAGATGATGGCGCCAATGATGGTGGCAACGGCGCCCCCTCTACGCGATTTTGGCTCGCAGACTTTCACATGGAGCTATGTTGATTCAGTTTATAATCACAACGGAAAGTCAGTCGCAATGGAGATCGAACCCCTATCTTACCCGCCCTTTCAAACGAGTGGGCTTACCGCACTATCAGAGTAGAGGGAACGACGCTATTTTCTAGTTGATATCTCACTTCTGAATTCCCTTCCTTAGTCGGCGGGGGTTCGAATCCCTTCCGAACCATGCTATGGAAAAGCAGAGGATGAACTCCGTTTTGGCAAATACTACGCAGAGTGAACTATTTCCTATTGCCGGCCAGGGCAAGCATGTCTTCGACGAGCTCTTTAGGTCTCGTTATCATAGGCCAGTGGCCCGACTCGATGACCTTGCTGGGGCCGTCGAGCTTCACTTTCAAGATTTCATCTACGTTGTCGCCGCCACCTGTACAGAATATGTACGCCTTCCTCACAGAATCAAAGTTCTCGGAGAGCGTCACCGGATCGCGGAAGTATTTGACGGGCAAAGAGGTGGCTCTTGACAGCATCCATTTGCGATCTGCACCCCGAACGTCTTTTCCAATGCTGTCAAGGATTTCCTCCGAAAATGGAACGTTCCAACCGTCAACTTGCCATTCGTCGGGGAAACTCCCCTGGGGTGTTCTTACCTTCTCGGGCCGAAAAGCGTCTAAGTAGAGAAGGGTCCCCACCATTTTGGGTGCACGGTCTGCCGCAGCTGCCACGACCTTCCCGGCAAAACTATGTCCCACCAAAACGAAATTATCCAGGTCGTTGTACTTGATTACGTTCAGAACGTCTTGAACTGCGGTTTCAATGCCAACGTCCTTGGAAGCGAGATGGACTCTTTCTCCCATCCCCGTCAAAGTGACGGCATGGACTTCGTGTCCCTTCTTCTCGAGCAGTGGAACGACCTTCTTCCAAGCCCACCCTCCCAACCAAGCGCCTGGCACGAGGACGAATGTTGCCACGCTAGTTCTACCGAGATGAATTTGGGCAGTTCTTATTGATATTTTAGCGTATTTCCGACCTGCATGCAATTCGGGAATCCCGGCGACAGCATTCTACAATCTCGTTTTGGAGCCATCAGAAGATTCGAACCCAAAATGGTCCGGTCCTCAACCAGCCTTCGGCTTTTGAGCAACACGAAGGCAGAAGTTAACGAAATCCCCGTACTGCCCACCTCCCCGAAGAGGACGGCTGTTTAGCCTACAATTTTTTCGGAAAGCCTCTGAGCCAGGATGGCATTTTCCCCTGTTTCATCATGTCGAAGGTAGGCGTAGCATTCCTGTAAGCCCTTGGTCATTTCACGGATTTTCTCTGCCCACTGGTCAATGGCCTTCGCATCGTAGGATTCCTTTCTCAGTCTGAAGTAGGCAAGCCCTCCGGTAACTTGGAATGCTGGTTTCATGTCTTCGGTCTCTGCCACACAGAAACCTGCTTCATGTTTTTCCAGTAGTTGATACGTAGGGTTTTGAAGCCACGACTCATGCCTGAACTCGAAGACACGATTCTTGATTCCGGATGTCTTGGACAGGAATTCATCGAGTAGCTTATGATCCTGTTTAGAGTAAGGAGGCAGCTGAAACAAAACGGGACCGCGCTTTGGGCCCAGGAGATCAAGTGTCTTCGAAAGTCTGTCGGCTGCTTCGGGCGAACCGTTTCCTAGCTTCAGAATATGAGTAATCTGCCTGGGGGCTTTGAAGGCGAACCTGAACTTCCCGTTGGTCTTTGCAGACCAATTCCTCACGATGGCGGCATTGGGTGATGCGTAGAAGGAACTGTTGATCTCCACGCTGTTTAGATGTTGAGAGTAATACGTGAGAAATTCCTCGCTCTTCATTTCTTTGGGATAGAATTTTCCCTTCCATCCGGGATAGCTGAAGCCGGAGAGTCCGACATACACGTTCTTAGACACGCCTCCGCTCCTTCCCATTCATCGCGTTCGGACGGACGAGCTTTCCGATTGACCCAGAGTTACTGTCGTGGCTATGGACGAGAGCCATTCAACCGTGCAGTATCCGAAGCATCATAAGGCTTTTTTGACCTATGACTCCCTTGTGAGCATGGCGTCGGCTTCCTCGTCACCTCACTTCCGGACCGTGGGCGCCGCATGAGTCCCTTGATGTAGAATGGCGGACTTCAAACTGGCATTATTTCACTCCGGAGTTGTCGGCTCTTGGCTTGTCGCAGTCAATCAAGGAACAGCGATCCTGCAGGGTGAATTCGACGGCACCCTGTCCTTGCGCATCTTTCTTGACTATGCCACGCCCTTCACAGTTTCGAGTTGCACGAGTCTCTTGAGGAACCGGAGCGATAGACTGGACGAGTCAAAACCCAAGCCATGGATACATCAAACGTCCATTGCTGGACGGCCTCTCTTCGACCGAGCCCGCACCTTCAAGGGTTATATGCTCTACCGCCCGAAGCAGCGGAGATGTCCAAGAGCGAAAAGTGGCAATACACGGGTGAGTACTTACAGGCGTGCAACTGCGACTGGGGATGTCCGTGCAACGTTGGCGCGAGACCCACGATGGGATTCTGTGAAGGAGGCTTCGCGGTCAACGTCACGAGTGGCAAACACGACTCGACGAAGCTGGATGGAGTAAGGTTCGCGATATTTGCAAAGTGGCCCGGACAGATTCACGAAGGAGGAGGGACGGCGGGGATTTGGATAGATGAAAAGGCGACAAAGGGGCAGAAAGACGCCCTGGTGAGAATAATCACAGGGAAGGCCGGCGGACTGCCATATTCCATTATTGCGGCGACGGTGGAGAGGTGGCTCGAACCTCGTTTAGTCCCGTTTCAATGGAAATTTGACGGAGTTCATAGCAGTTTCAAAGCCGGGCAGGCCGTGCATGCTACGCTTGAGCCGATCAGGAACCCAGTTAGCGGCGAGGAGAGCAGGGCATCAATCTCACTCCCAGACGGCTTCATATTCAAAGAGGGGGAGATAGCTTCACTCAGGTCCTTTGCGGTCTTCGACGAGGGAATCAAGTACGCCTATCCTGGCAAGAATGCTCACGTCGCGATTGTGAATCATTCTAGCTAAGCTCTCGCCCCTCGCCTTAAGCCCTTAAGGGCAGAATGGGAATCCCGACTTCAGAGGCTGCGTCCGACCCGTTTCGAGTCTTAGGCGGAATCAGGTGCCCTGGGGAGGGGGTTCTGCCGAGGACGGACCGCCGTATTCTACTTGAGAAGCAATCTGGGCAAGTGATCGACCGCTAACTGCGGAGAAGTCATGATCGTTAGCATCATATCCCTCTTTGGAGTACTCGTCGCGATGCTTGATCAGCAACCAAGATTC
>VBPK01000062.1 GCA_005877225.1 Nitrososphaerota archaeon | reverse complement strand
AGCAAGAGGGAATCTGCCGCGATGAGGCTGACTAGGGCGACGAACTTGACCAGCCTTATCTCGTACGGATGGGTCTCGAACTTGTCCCCGGCGAAGACGAGGTAGAAGAGGGGTATCGTGGGAAGATACTTCAGGGCGAGGGCGAGGAGGAAGCCCATGAATTTCATGGAGAAGAGTGTGCCTGCTATGGGGTTCAGCTCCATGAAGAACTGGCCCTGGCTAAGGGCGATCAGGGTGGAATACACGTCGAGGAACTCCAGGCAGACGAACCCGACGAGAAGGGGCCACAGGATGTTGTTGACCGTCTTCAGGTCGAGACCGAGGATGAAGTCCCTATCGCGGTCGCGCGTTCCGGTGAACCGTCGGCCGAGTGACCAGCCCATTGGTTTCACGTAGCTCGCCAGGGTATTTAGGCAATTTGGACCTATCGAGAAGTCCTGCGTGCAGGCTGAGCCGGGTGGAGTGGAAATCCATATCCAGCTTCAACAAGGGATATGAAAACGTCCTACTCGTTCCCCAATCGCGGCCGAGAATGGGTGAAGCGAGACGAAGAGGAAGGAGAGCCATCTCTTCCGTCATGGCGACGGTGATCATCATAGCCCTCACGCTCGTCGCGTCTTACTCCATCTCTAGATTCATCTTCGGGATCTCCCCGGCGACGGGTAACGCGAGCCAGGTGTCCGTGACAAGGGCGTCAATTGCAGCGGCAGACTTCAAGTCGAGTTTCACCGGCACTCGATTCGACTGTGGCTCTCCAGCCGGTAGCTACTTGACAGTCTCCAACATGGGAACCGTTGCAGTAACGGTGATTTCGGTGACTCTCGCCTGGGGAGGGTTGACCAACAGCTACACTCTGAGCGGTACTTGCATTATTGGTGGGTTGGGGTCAAGCACCTCGACCCAGAACGTGCTGTTCTACGCCGGAGCCACACAGGTACACAACAGGGATGCTACTTACGGGGGAGCCTTCACAGGGACGGTAACCCTAGACAACGGCGCTGTGTTACCTTACTCTGGAACTTTCTATTGACGAAAGTAAGGGTTTGGAGACTGAGTCAGAAATCGATTTTTTGTCGCATAACGTTGATATCGATGATGTATGGCTGGCGTCAGACTTATTTTCCTTTCCTTCACCGAGTACTGCTGTATGTCTGGCTCAGAGCCTGTGGTTTGAGCATGAAAGTCAGTTTCCAACAATTCCTAGGGCTTCTTTCCGTGCGGAGCCTAATCCTTGACCGCCATCGTCTCCAAATAAGCCTGAAGTTGGGGGATAACAGACTCATCCGGATACTTCAGCGATAGCCCGTAACGGATCACATCCTGCACCTCTTGGTTGACTTCTGCCTCCACGCGCTCCCTCGCCCTGTCGGCTAACCGGCGACCGAGCCTGGGTATCGGGTCTAGCTTGGCCAGCTCCTGCAGCTCCTCGTCTGACCTCGCATCTGGCTGTCCCTGCTTATGCCAGCAGAGCCTTGTCGTCATCATCTCAATGAGATAGGGATGCGATTCCTCTCGCACCTTTCGAGAGACTTCCTCCACGGTCTTGTACACACTCAGTACGTCGTTTCCGTCGATACGACACGATTCTATCCCGTAGGCCGAGGCGCGCTCGGTCACGCTATCCGTCGGCAGGTAGGTCGCCTTCCTGATATTTCCAGCCAGTCCGTTATTCTCACAGATCAGGAGAAGCGGTAATTTCTTCAGCGATGCTATGTTGAGACCTTCGTGAAATTGCGCATTAGAGGTGGACCCATCGCCGAAAAAACAACCCACTATCTGAGGCTCTCTCAAGTAATTCTTCACCGCCCAAGCGACGCCCGCTGCTACCGGGACGCAGGTTCCGACCAGCTGAAAGCTGAAAAGGTGTCTTGCGGCTGGATTGTTGAAGTGCATCTCCCCAGCGAGGCCGTTGTTGGTTCCACCTTTCCTTCCAAGGATTTCTGCCACCAGAGGTTTCAGCTCCGTCCCCTTCGAGTAGGTCTGAGCGATGGTGCGGTGATGTGTCACGATGTAATCTTCGGGGGCGAGGGCTGCACACGTGCCCACTGAAATGGCCTCTTGTCCCTTGTTGAAATGAAGGTCGCCAGCCAACCCCGCGAGGCAGAGTTTCTGGAGTTCGGTCTCCAGCAGCCGGATTGTGAGCATCTTTCTGTAGAAGTCCAGCTCGTCAACCATTACATAAGCGCCCTCACGGCAGAGAGAATCTGAGAGTCCGAAGGCACAAAGTACTTGTGGAGAGCGGTGCTCGCAGGGATAGTTTCCCGCGGCATACCTACTCTCCTGACGGGTTTCTCGAGCTCCTCCCAGCACTTTTCAGAAACTGTGGCAGCTATCTCGGCGCCCACGCCAGCGTAAGTAACGTCAGGCTCGACGATTAATAGCCTCCCTGTGCGTCTGACCGATGAGAAGATTGTTTCGTAGTCAACTGGATAGATGCTCCTCAGGTCGATCAAATCACACTTGACCTTCTTCGAATCGACCAGGGTTTCGATTTGTCGCAGCGTCGAGGCATAGGAGACTATCGTGACACCCGAATCTTCGTGCCGGACTCTTGCCCTTCCGAAGGCAATCGGAACTGATTCGGTCGGCGCAAGGTCGGCTTTCTTGGTGGTGGAGTCCGGAATCATGCGGTCCTCGAAGAAGATGGTTACGCCGCCCTTGGTTAGGGCCGTTGTCATCAACCCTCGGGCGTCAAGAGGAGTGGAAGGGATGACGACATCGAGCCCGGGAACATGTGTGAAGAGGCTTTCCAGTCTCTGCCCCGTGGTCGGACCGGCCATCAGGAATTCGGCTCTGACCACTATCGTCTTCTTCGAATCGCTTTCTCCGGAGACGAAGTTGATCTTAGCCGCGGTGTTGCAGATGGAATCCATCGTGCGAAACAGGAAATCTGAAGTTATTACATCGACGACTGGCTTCACCCCCAGCAGGGCCATCCCCACAGCGAAGTTCGTGTTGCCGTCCTCGGATATCGGGAGTGTTACGATTCTCTCAGGAAACTCGCGTTCTATCGCGGGAGCGTCGTAGTGCATCTTCATGACCGCGCCTTCGCCCAGGATGACGACCGAGTCGTCGGCTTTCATCCGGTCGTAGAGGGCTTGATGAATCGCGTCGCGGATTAGATGATTCCTCAGCGCCACGCCCTGTGTGCTCTGTCCCACAACCTGGGTGAATTCAAAATCGGATTAAGAATCTGTTGGTTTTCAGATGGTTTATAGCGAAATTCACCCCGGAGACGGCGCTGGAAGTCACTCGATTGCCATGGCAAATTTCTACGATGGCAAGAAGGTAGCGGTGACGGGAGGGTCGGGACTCGTTGGTTCCTACGTTGTCAAAGCCCTCGCAGAGTCAGGCGCGAAGGTTCGAGCGATAGTTCATCGCCGACCGCCGAATGAGTACACAAAGATGGCGACCGAGATCGTAAAGAAGGACCTGATGAGTCAGGACGATGCCCGTGAAGCAGTCGCCGGAGCTGAAATAGTCTTCGGAGCGGGAGGCATAACGGGCGGCATTCCGTTGGCTTTGAACGACCCCGGCGCCCTGGTCGCTCCAAACGCGGTCATCAACAGTCAGGTGATTCACGCGTGCGCCAAGGCTAGGGTGGAGAGGCTCGGCTTCGTCAGCAGCACGGTCGTGTATCCAGCGCTCGAGAGACCCGTCAGGGAGGAGGACAGCCTGATTGGGGAACCATACCACCTGTACTACGGCATCGGCTGGGTGAAGCGTTTCTCAGAAAGACTCTGCAAGTACTACAGCGATGCCTACGGGATGAAGGTTGCGATCGTAAGGCCGAGCGGCGTCTATGGAAGATACGACAATTTCGACGAAAGCACGTCGCACGTGTTGCCTGCCTTCATAAAGCGGGCCGTCTCCAACCCTTCCGGCTCGTTTGTAGTATGGGGAGACGGGATGGATGTGAGAGACTTCCTTCACTCCAGCGACCTTGCGAGAGCCCTCTTGCTCGCGGTCGAAAAATACGCTGTCTGCGATGCTGTGAACATCGCATCTGGACAAGCAGTCACCACCAAGGAGTTGGCACAGACCGTGTTGCGAGTAACAGGGAGCACCGCGAAGTTGGTCTTCGACCCTTCAAAACCGACGGCCCTGAAGAACAGGATGGTCGACATCTCGAAGGCGAAGAGGGTTCTCGGATTCGAGCCGAGGGTGAGCCTCCAGAGCGGACTCCAGGATACCGTCGAGTGGTACAGGAATCAATGACGAGGCTCGAGTTTGATGACGACTCAAGAGCCTCCGCCCACCGCCTCTCTGAGGAGGGTTTGGCCGATACTATAAATTGGTACAGGAAGTCGGCCTGACAATGCGCAGTCTGCAGAACGCCATAGTTCTTGTTACCGGAGCGGGAGGCTTTCTTGCGAGTTACATCATTCCCGAGCTCCTAGATAGAGGCGCAGAGGTAATCGGAATCGACCTGAAGGACGCGCTTGACAATGGAAACCTGAATTCAGTCAAGTCGAAGCTCAAGCTCATCGAGGCTGACATCACGAATCTCTCTGAGCTCGAACGGGTAGGCGTCAACTGCGACTACGTCGTTCATCTGGCCGCGATCGGCGCTCCCGCGCTCTGCGACCGGGACCCCGCAAAGGCCTTTCTCACCAACGTTCAGGGCACCTTCAACGTTCTGAAGTTCTCGACGCGCAAATCGGTCAAAAGACTCCTCTTCTCTTCTTCGGCTCACGTTTACGGAATAAGTCCAAAGTACGTACCTACCGATGAAAGGCATCCTCTGGCCCTTCAGGACATCTACACGACGACGAAGGTGATCGGAGAGAGCCTATGCCAACTGTTCTACAGCAACCATAACCTGGAGTATATCACTACGAGACTCTTCAACTCCTACGGGCCGAGGCAGAGCACCGATTACTTCATACCCGCGATGATATCCAAGGCCAAGAAGGGTCGGATAGAACTAAGAGACAGACATGTGACGAAGGATTTCGTCTACGTCGATGATGTCGCA
>VBPK01000061.1 GCA_005877225.1 Nitrososphaerota archaeon | reverse complement strand
AAGGCCAGGCTGGCGAAACGTGTCTCAATAGTCGACGACCTGCCGAAACAAATTCAGGTCGGCTGGAAGGAGTACAGGAACATGAACCTGATCTCAGCTCATGCCATCGCGGGCTTCATGAACTCGTTCATCCGCGAGACAGAGTGGGATATGTCCAACTATAGAACATGGCTCGCGGCCCAGAAGCCAAAGTTCGTCATTCCGTGGTTGATTCCACTCGTCCCCCAGGGAGGTTCCGAGTTGAAGTCGGTGCTCGACGCGATGAGAGACGGCAACGAAGGCATCCTCTTCGACCTGGGAGAGGACCACGATGCGTCCAACGGGAACCCCAAGGATTCCGCGTGCGTGATAGTGAAGTCCAAGGGACTCCTAACGGCGGAAGAGAGGGCGACCGTGAGGAAGATTGTCCAGGACAGGTTCAAGATAGAGGACAGGAAGATAATAATCATCAAGGCGCCAGCCGTAGACGGCGAGGCAGCCGCTCTGACAGTACTTCTGAACGTAAAGGCGGTTGGGGAGCGCCTGCTGCCTTACGTTGCGGACGCGGAGGACGCGTGGGACTCGTACAAGGGAGAGTACGAGAAGAAGGGCCTCTCCAAGACCGACTTCAAGCAAGCCGTCCTCGACGTGACTGGCCATCTGGCATAGATGAGGACATGAACCTGGCGGAGCTCGAAGTGATAGCCTCAGAGCTAATCGAGCAAGAGAAGATGCTCGACCAGATAGACAGCGAACTCGAATTTGTCGAAGGCGAGTTCAAGCAGCAACCGAAGCGGGCTGGGAGGGAGAAGAAGTTCTACTCCCTGATCGGAATCGAATGGAAGGATTCAGAGGAGCTGAGCCAGAGACGGGCGGCGCTTCGAGAAGATAAGGAGAAGGTGCAGCGGATTGTGAACGAGGCGAGAGACAAACTAGTGAAGGGCTTCTCCTCGGGTGAACTTGTGGTGCCGCTGGACCCCGACCCGGTCCGAAAGGGGGAGGGTAATCTCTTCAGGTACCGAGCGAACGCAAGCTACCCGAAGGCGGTCCAGAAGTTGGCGAGCCTCCTCGGTATGTCGGTTCCTCTGCAGATTGACGAGGTTGAAATCTCGCCCGACCAGATACGCTCCCCGGAGTCGGACCCTTACCTCGCAAAGGAGGAGGTAGTGAACGCCTTCGACAAGATCAGGAAGACTGTGGCGCTGAAGCTTCGCGGCGCGCGGCGCACCCAATTCTAGTTGCGGAGGCCTAGATGCACAGACTGGAACGCTCGGTTTTTGGCAATCCTAGATTGGCTTCCCCCCACATCAGAGTTCTAGAGAAGTCCGGCGAACCCAAGCCCGCTCGTCAGCCATTGCTGATGTACTCGATCAGAATCGTGTGTCCCGTTCCGTACGGATAGGCGATTCCCCCGTAGACTGGGTCTCCGACCGCGGTTGGGGAGCACTGTGGATACGTCGGGGCAGCGCTGCAGTAGTCCAGCATGTTCAGCACTAGCGATTGATACTCACTCGACGACTGACCATCGACTAGGAGCACTATCCTGTGAGTGCTATCGGCCCGGAATCCAAGAATGTCGGTCGCGTTGAAGACGATTGGGTGAGATACCCCGTTGATCGTGACGCTGTGACTTAGGTGGTCGGTGGCGTTCCATATTTTGAAGAAATCGCTCAATGTAAAGTTCTTGTTCGACGACCACTCGACATGGATTATTCCAGAGGAATCATGTGTGTGCAGTGGCTCGAAGCAGCTGTTCGCTCCCCCGCCCGCAAAGCCGTTGGAAAAAACCGGTTTGTAGATCCCTATCGCGGCGGGGACAGTGATGTTCTGACCGTTTATCTCGATCCTGAGGTAAGGATGTATGTGAATTGTGGTGGGTTCGCTTCCAAGGCAAGGGTAGGGAAAATTGGTATTTGCTTGTTGGCTCTCGTAGAAGGCGACACCCCCAACTATGACGGCCACAAAGATTCCTAGCAGAATGATGAACCACGGTATCCGTCTCTTCTTATACTTCCTTGGCCTGCGCATCCGCTTGCCTCGCCTCCTCCTCAACGAACGAATAAGCTTATTCATCGAGACACCTTCGTTAACCCTTTTATTTTCAAGAGCCGACGCGGCAGCGAGCATGGTCCGACGCAGATTCAAGGTCGTCCTCGAAAGACCCGAGGGCGTAGGCACTTGAACGTACCTTACGGTCCCACTCGATTCGAAGATATTCGGCACAGGCTCCAGACTACAGGTGAAGGGTACGATTGACGGAGTGCGAT
The DNA here is from genome assembly GCA_005877225.1 of Nitrososphaerota archaeon. Lineage (GTDB taxonomy): Archaea > Thermoproteota > Nitrososphaeria > Nitrososphaerales > Gagatemarchaeaceae > TA-13. The sequence goes on along the minus strand of VBPK01000061.1, from coordinate 6,658 downwards.
TCGGAAGCACATTGCTGCCAAATGGAATCGGCGGCCACTTCATGGTCGTCAAGAAGGAGATCCAAGACAAGATTGGCAAGTCGGCGGGAGACAGGGTGAGAGTGTCGATGGAGCTTGACGAGGCACATAGGGAGGTCGTGATCCCTGAAGATGTACTTCGGGCCTTGCGGCGGGACAGGAATGCCAACGCGTTCTTCGAGAGTCTATCGTACTCGCACAAGAAGGCGTACATCGAATGGGTTGAGAGCGCGAAGAAGGATGAGACGAGAGAGAAGAGAGCCGAGAAGATGATCGAAATGCTCTCGACCTCGCGAACATTGAAGTGAAGAGTGGCACACGGACGACAGACGTTCTCTTCGTTGCGCTCCTCTTGCTATTGTCGACCTAAGGTCAACCGAGGTGAGCGATTCGGTGCTTCGAGGTCCCTTCCCTCTCTTCTCCCTGTAAGAGTTCGGCACAACCAGAACAGGGCGAAAGCTAGAGAAGATGCCGTAGGAATGAGGAAAAACACAATCGCACAAGTTCAGTGCGGGGGGTGGGATTCGAACCCACGAACCCTTCCCCGTCGGGTTACGACACTAAGGGACGAGGTCCTAAGCATCGCGGAGAGCACTCTCGCTCGCGCCGTTGACCAGGCTTCCCGCTGGTTGCTCTGGGCGACCCCCGCAACAAATGAAGGAAGCAGGAGTTCTGAAAGTATAATCCTTTCGCATGGACTTCCTCATTCTTTCTTAGGGCTCGCACGCCGTCCTCAGCGTGAGACGATGGTCATTGGCCACCGGGTTCTGAGACGACCCTCAGGCCCTCTCCGCTTGAGTAACGCTCTGGCTGCGGCTTCTTCGAACTTCTGACCCTCCTTGAGTCAGGACTTCAGTCTTCTGGTCAAGAAGAGACTCACGAGACAGGCTGCAAGAAAGATAACCGCTCCCGCATAGAGGATAGCGGGGAGTCCTCCCATTGTGTGCGCGAACCCCGCCACCAGAGTGCCGAAGGCGATCCCTCCGCTGAGCATCACGCTGTAGATACCCATCGCCGAGCCTCTCATCTCCTGGCGGGCTCTGTCCCCCACCGTTGCGAGGATGCTGGGCACAAGCGCCGAAGTCGCGAGTGCGAACGGGGCGATGATGTAGAGGTTGTGAACTAGCGTATCGATTGTCGCACCCCCGCTCAAAGTCGTCGCGAGTGATAGGAGAAGACCGAGAAGCCCGACCACCCCAACCAACAGCACCTTCTCCCTCCCGATCTTGTCGGAGAGGGCGCCGAAACCGACAGAACCCACGCCAAGCCCCGCGACTCCAACGAAGAGAACGTAAGAGGTGGTCGTCGCTTCAAACCCCAGGTTGCTCAAGGCCCTCGGGAGGTAGAATGCAATCCCGATCATCGCCGTCAGCGCCAGCCAGACGGGCAAGATCGCCTTTGTCCTCGCATCGAGCGCTCTCAGAGGGTTAACCAAGACAGCCTCGCGCTTTATCTGATGTGGGGGCTCCCTCAGCAGGATCGTGGAGACAAGCAGGGCCGCGGCTATCGCCCCGCCAGTGACCGCGAAGGCGTATCCCAATTGTGAGGCGAAGTAGGTGTGCAAGCCTCCGCCGACGAGCACTCCGGCGGCGTAACCCCCGATATTCGAGAAATCGAAGAGTCCCATCCCCTTTCCGCGGTTCCCCAGGTTCGTCGCATCTGTAATCATCGTGAGGGACGAAACCGTGACACCCGCCGCACCGATCCCCATCAGGGCGTGAACGGTTGCGACAAAGTAGAGGTTTCTCGTGACCCCGATCGCTCCCGTGAGAATGGCGACATACGCGAGCGCGAAGACAAAGACGCGCTTCCTGCCCCGCGTGTCGCAGAGTCTCCCCACCGGGATTGCAGAGAAAGCCTCGAGGACGGGATAGAGCGCCAGTGCGACTGCGAGTTCGATGTCCGAGACGCCGAGAAGATAGGCCGGAAAGATGATTATGATGACCCCGAACCCGATCCTTGTCAGTGTCATCGAGAGGTAGAGGACGGCGAGGTCCCTTCCGGGAGACTCACGTCTCGGCGCAGTGGTCTAAGAGTGTGCCATGATGTTTGCCTCAGGCCCAGGGGGAGGATTCACAGGAGCTGAAGAGGGAAGTCGGCATCTTCGGCTCCTTCTCTATGGGCTACGCCGACGTCGGAGCTGACATCTATGTCGTGCTCGGAGTCATCGCTCTCTTCGCTGGGGTCGTCTCCCCACTCGCCTTCGCCATAGCCGCAACGACCTACGTCTGCACCGGCCTCTGTTACGCCGAACTCGCCACCGCCTACCCGGTCGCGGGTGGAGGACAGTACTACTCGCTAAAGGCCTTCGGAAGGATCCACGGCTTTGTGGCGGGCTGGGGCCTCATGCTCGACTACACGATCGACATCGCTCTCTTCGCCCTTGCGACGGTTGGCTACCTCGGTACCCTTACCTTCTTCTTGTTCCGGAGCGGACTCCTCCTGACCTCGCCATTCTACGGGTTGACGGCGATTGTGCTCATACTGCTTCTACTCGCCCTTAACGTAGTGGGCATCAAGTATTCCTCGAGGTTCAACGAGGCCGTCATCGCGGTCGATCTTGTCACGGTCGGTCTCTTTCTGGTCTTCGGCCTCCCGTCGATAATCTCCTCGGGTGCAATCTTGAGATGGGTTGCGAACGTCGTCAGCTCGTTCCAGACTGGGAACTTTGGTCAACCCGGTTTCTACTCCTTCGTCTATGCCGTCTCACTCGCCACCGCTTCGTACATCGGAATCGAATCGATCTCGCAGGCCGCCGAGGAGACGAAGCGAACCGCCGAGGTCATCCCCAGGGCGACAAAGGCCGCGATTTCCTCCGTAGTTGTGGTTGCGATCGCACTCTCACTCCTCTCGGTCACCATAAGCCCCTGGCAGGCAGTGGCGAACAACAGCCAGGCACCGGCCGTTTCGTTGGCGAGCAACCTGCCGATAATAGGCGGTGTATTCGCTGTCTGGGTCGCGCTGATGGGGACGCTCGTCTGTTACGTCTCCACGAACACGGGGGTGATTGGTGTTTCCAGAGTGATGTACTCCATGGGAAGGCTCGGCCTTATGCCGAGGGGATTCAGTAAGGTCAGCTCTCGTTACAGGACCCCCTACGTCACAATAACGATCTTCACAGTAATCGCCTCTCTCCTTCTGGCGGTGTACATAGCTCTGCCCGGGGCTGACCTCCTCGACCTGATCACCTCGATTTACAACTTCGGGGCGCTCGTGGCATACATGTACGTAAACGCTGCAGCAATCGTGCTCCGCGTGAAAGAACCTGGAAGAACAGGATGGAAGATGCCGCTCAACCTGACGGTCAGGATTGGGGACAAACCCTACCAGGTCTCAGTCATCCCCATCGTCGGCCTAGTCTCCAGCTTTGTGGTATGGGTCCTGATAGTTGGTCTGCACCCGACCGGAAGGGTGATAGGAACCGTCTGGTTCGCAATCGGGATAGCTGCCTACCTTATCTATCAGAGGTACCGAGGAGGCTCCAAGGATGGCTGAAAGGGGGGAGAGCGTAGAATGGTCCTGGAGCGACGCCCCCATCGTCCTCCCCGTCGCTTTCCAGTCGCGCGAGTGGAATGCAATCTACATCGCCTTCTACCTCGCCGAATACTCTGGCTCGAAGGTCATCGTGACCCACGTGCTCGAGGGGGAAGAGGAGGAACACGCCTTCGCCGAACAGTTGAGACGGGAGATCGAAGCCTTGGCGAAGGAACTCTCCGTCAGATACGAATACTCGAACGTTGAGCCGCAGTCCAAACCACCGAGCGTGGAGGAGATCGCGAGAGCCATCGTGAACACGGCCGACTCCAACAACGCCCAGGCAATCGTGATGTCGGCCCACAGGGAGGGTCTCTTCAGAGAACTCTTTGGGCGGGTATCTGACCACGTGGCACGCCTCTCGGCGACAAGGGTAGTCCTCGTGGAGACGCCCCAGAGCGGGATGAAGATTCCCCGCAACCCAAAGAGGATATTCATCCCGGTGCTGAAGGAACAGCATCCAGACCCCTTCGTGATCGCTGCGGCTCTCACCTCGTCAGCCGCTGTTCCCGACGCGGAGATTATCGTCGGGAAGATAATTGAACTCCCGCCGACGCTCCCGCTCGACGCCATCGATCTCTCGCAGCCGCTGAAGAGGGAGGAGAGGGAGTTCTCCTACTTCACGAGTCTAGCGATAAAGGCGCTCGGGCGTTTCTTCAACCCAAAGATTGTCTCGGTGAGGGACGTGGGCGATGATGTCGGGAGGTACATCAGGGAGCAGGCCATCGACGTGACGGTGATGTTCAGCAAGAGGGAGACGGGATTTCACGGCTTCCTCACGAAGGACGAGTATGAGATCGTCAGCAAGTCCCCCTGTATCGTGCTCGTTACCCTTTCAGGAATAGAGGTGGCAGGCAGGCCTCCTAGTGCTTCGCCGATCTCCTCTTCTTCTCCTCAAACTCCCTGAGTTTCTTCTCCTTCAGGCGCTGCTTCGTCCTTTCGAATTCTCCCAGCGGCGCCTCCGACTCGACGTAGCCGTGCGCTATTTCTATCGCCCTTCTTATGATTCCCTCGAGACTCTCATCCCTCCCCTTCAGTCTGACGGAGAGATTCCTTCTATCGAGAACCTGGCATTGCACTCCCTCGTGCTTCTTCAGCTCCTCGACCGCGGTTTCGAGCGCGTACTCGTTTCCGAAGAGTCCCCTTATCTCCCAATCTCTAGCCATTCTTCCTTCCTACTCCCTCCCCCCCTCCTTCCTTCCTTCCGGCCCAAGAGCCTCGCTGTTAAAATGATAACGCAGACTTCAGCTCTTCCGTGTCGGTTATCGGCTTTTTGCAAGTGTAGTTCTGGCAGATATAGGCGGTCGCCTTTCCCCCAAGGGCCTTCTTTCCCTCGGCCAATGGCGAGACCTTCTCAACCTCCCCCCCGTCGTTCGAGAGGACCATCAGAACCTTGTTGGGGATGAACCTCCTATGGATTTCCCTAACCAGCGGATGGACCTGCTCTCTCCCGCCCCCAGCCACGACGATCTCCCGGGGGCTTCCGAGGAGGAAGTCGAGAGCCACAAGCATGTATGTGTGAGACGAGGGCTCACCTTCGAGGTCATCCCGGAATACCCGAAGAGTTCTCTTCGCCTCCTCCCTTTCGTCATCGCGACCAGTGAACTCCCCGATCCTGAGGAGATTCAACGCCGCCACAGAATTCCCCGATGGAGTCGGGCCGTCGTAACCCTCCTTTATCTCGGCCGGCAGCTCGTCCCTTTCTTGCTGCATGAAGAATCCGCCCCGCTCCTCATCCCCGAATAACTTCGTCATCTCTCCGTTGATCTGTATCGCGGTCTTCAGCCACCGGGCCTCAAAGTCAGTTTCGTAGAGGTCGAGGAGCCCCTGCGTCAAGAACGAGTAGTCTTCGAGCGTCCCTTCAATCGCGCTCTCTCCATCTCTGTACCTTCGTAGAAGCCTTTCTCCCTTGTGCATCGTCCCAGTGATGAAGCTCGCGCAACGCTCCGCGGCCCTTAGATACCGCTTCTCGCCAAGAACCTGACAGCCGTAGGAAAGTGCGGAGATCGCAAGCCCGTTCCACGAAGTCAGGATCTTGTCGTCCGTCGCTGGTCGCGTCCTCTTGAGCCTCTCCTCGTACAGCTTCTTCTTCGAAAGTGCGAGTGACCTCTCGAGTTCAGCCTCAGGAATCCCGAGTCTTCTCGCGGCGTTCTCGAGGCTAGTCGTGAGATGCAGAATTGACCGCTTCCTCTCGAAGTTCCCGTTGCTTGTAACCCCGAAGCACTCTCTAAATATTTCGCCTTCCTTCTCTCCGAGCACGGAATCAATCTCCTCGACGGTCCAGGTGTAGTAGACACCCTCACCCTCGGGCGTATCAGCGTCCTGAGCAGAGTAGAAGCCCCCTCCACCGTCTGCCATCTCCGCCAACAGCCAGTCGAGGACCCCACGCGCGACGTTTGCGAATCTTGGGTCGGCCGTCAGCTGGTGCGCCTCGAGGTAGGCCCTCGCGATGAGGGCATTGTCGTACAGCATCTTCTCGAAGTGCGGAACAAGCCAGACCTTGTCCGTCGAGTACCTGTGAAACCCCCCTCCGAGATGGTCGTGAATGCCTCCCGCGGCAATCGATTCGAGCGTCTTCACCACCGAGCGCAGGGCGAGCTCCTTCTTCGACCGAAGGTAGTACCTGAGGAGGAAGTTCAGGTGAGTGGGGAGGGGGAATTTCGGGGCTCCGCCAAAGCCCCCGAACTCCGGGTCAAATGCCGAAACTACCGAGGCATAGGCCGCATCGAGAAGGCCGGCGGAGAGCTCCCCCTTCTCGTACTTCGCGTAGCTCTCCTTGAGTGCCTCGGTGAGCCGACCCGCGTTGTCCTGCACCTCGCTTCTCCTCTCCTTCCAGAGCTTCGCGACGAAGTCCAGCAGCTGGGTGAAACTCGGGAGGCCATACCTCGCCTCGGGGGGGAAGTAGGTTCCCCCGTAAAACGGTCTGAGGTCCGGAGTCAAGAATACGTTGAGCGGCCAGCCTCCCCGCCCGGTCAACGCCTGCACCGCCTTCATGTAGAACTCATCGACCTCGGGCCTCTCTTCCCTATCGACCTTGACGGGAATGAAGTTCTTGTTGAGAATCGCCGCCACCTTCTCGTCCTCGTACGATTCTCTTTCCATGACG
>VBPK01000092.1 GCA_005877225.1 Nitrososphaerota archaeon | reverse complement strand
TGTACATCAACGATGCGAGCCTCACAATCTTCTCAGCGCTTTCTCGGTCGCAGACGGCGTACCCCACCCTGAAGCCTGTCATCGCCCAGGTCTTGGAGAAGGAAGAGGTCAGGATGAAACTATCCGCTCCCCCCTCCAGAATGCTTGGGCATGGAGCGAACGAGTAACTATCGTAGACTTCATCGCTGATCACCGTCAGGTTGTGCTCGTTCGCTACCTCCAGAATCTCCCTGAAGAGAGATGGCTTGACGATCTTTCCCGTGGGGTTGGAGGGGTAGTTCAGCACGATGGCCTTTGTGTTCGGCCTGATACGCTCCTCTATCTTCTCGGGGCTCGGCCCCCAGCCATCTTCAAGGCTGGTCTGAACTGAGATTGCCTTCCCTCCGACGAACTCAATCTGCTCCTTGTATGCCGGCCAGGCGGGTTCGATTATCATCGCGCTTTCCCCCTCTTTGACCGCAGTCGCGATTGCGGCGTAGACGGCGAACCTCCCTCCCACTGTAACCACGAGCTGCTCCGGCTTTGCGTCGAAGTGACTCTTGCTCTTCAGGTAGGCACGGAGCGCTTCAACGAGCTCAGGGATCCCGCGAGATTCTGTGTAGTGGGTCTTTTCGCCCTTCAACGCTTCGTGGCATGCCTCCACTACAGCGGCAGGCGGAGGGAAGTCTGGCTCTCCGACGTCCAGCCTTATGACTCTCTTTCCCTCCCTCTGGAGCTTGACGACCTTCGTAAGAACCGACATGGGGGAGCCCCTACTCCCTCCTGGGTCGATCTCTTGGACTCGCTTCGCCTCAGAGATGAGAGAGCTTACTATCTTCACGACGAGTTGCCTCTCCACTCCACGCTTCTCACCCTCGCGGAGCACTTCCCTCAGAAGTTCGTCCTCGACCTTCTCATCATCAAGAGGGAGCCCTTCACCCCTCTTCACGCTCCCGATTCGCTTCGCGAGTCTGTTCCTTTCCGCGATTAACCTGATTATTTCAATCGTCTTCAACGCGACCTCGTCGCGGAGTCTCGCCAATTCCTTCTTCTTCTCAGCCAAGACATTCACCTCTTTAGGACGGGGGAGATAATTCCAGCCCTCAAGGCATGATCCGCAAGGACGAGTGCCGTGACGCTCTCGACGACAGGGACGGCGCGCGGAACGACCGTTGGGTCATGCCTCCCAGGAACCACCAGGTCGACTTCCGCGTTCTTCGAGAGGTCGACTGTCTTCTGTTTTGCCGCGATGGATGATGCGGGCTTGAAGGCTATTCGATACCTCAGCGGCATGCCGTTGGAGAGTCCTCCCAGGATACCCCCGGAGTTGTTCGTCCTTGAGACGAGCTTCCCACCCTCCAGGTAATACTGGTCGTTGTTCTGAGTGGCTGTCATCCTCGATCCCTCGAACCCAGACCCGAACTCCACTCCCTTTGCGGCGGGGATAGAAAGGGCCATCCGGGCTAGGTCAGAGTCGAGGGAGCCAAAGACAGGTTCGCCCAGACCCACCGGCAGATTAACTGCCGTACACTCCACCACCCCCCCAAGGCTGTCACCCTTCCCCCTCATCTCGACCACCCTCCTCTTCATCTCATCGGCGACCGTCGGGTCCGGACACCTGACCTCGTTGGAATACCTCTCCCGGATCTGCTCTTGCGTAAAGCCACGAGCCCTCAAACCACCGAGCTCGACTGTGTATGCCATTATCTCTATCCCCAGCGTCTCCCGCAGTAGTTTCTTTGCTATCGCTCCTCCCATGACGAAGGAAGCGGTGATCCTCCCCGAGAACCTCCCCCCGCCTCTGTAGTCGTTGAAGCCTCCGTACTTCACCCTCGCCGTGAAATCGGCGTGCCCGGGTCTAGGCGTGTCCTTCAGGACTTCGTACGGTCTAGAGTCCTTCTCTGAGTTCATGATAATCATCATTATCGGTGCACCGGTTGTGCGACCGTTGAATGTGCCTGACATTATCTCCACCACATCTTCTTCCCTCCTCTGCGTCGTGACGATGGATTGACCCGGCTTTCTCAGGTCGAGGTCCCTCTGGATGTCTTCCTCGGTGAGAGAGAGCCCCGCAGGGCACCCGTCGACCACGGCCCCGATGCACTTGCCGTGACTTTCCCCGAAAGTCGCGACGACGAAGCGTTCGCCGCAGATGTTTCCCGTCATTACCTCACTCCCACTTCACAGTGGCCCCTAGCCTCTCAAGGTCTTCCAGGAACGAGGGATAAGAAACATCCAGCGACTCCGCCCCGAGGATGGGGACCCCCTCGGGAATCAGGAGGGAGGCGATTGAAAGCGCCATGAACATTCGGTGGTCGTCGTGTGCGTCCAGGGGCGCACTCCTCAGCTTAGATGGGGGTGGAATGAGCAATCCGTCCGATCTCTCCTCCACCTCCACCCCCAGCTTCTTGAGCTCACTCGCTACCGCCGCTATCCTATCCGTCTCCTTGAAACGTGCGTGCGCGGTGCCCACAATCTCCACGGGCGAGTCGCACTTCAGCGCGAGTACGGAGACTACGGGGAGGAGGTCGGGGGTATCTCGAAGGTCGAACTTCCCTCCCTTCAGTCTCCCACCCTCGGCATTTATCGTGACAGAATTCCCATTTGTTACGACCTCGACTCCCATCGACTTCAGTATCTCCAGTATCGCTGAGTCGCCCTGAGGATACTCACGGTTGAGGTTTTCCAACTTCACGCTCCCTCCAGTAACGGTCGCTGCGGCCATGATGAATGACGCGGAGCTGAAGTCGGATGGGACGGCGAAGTCCGCGGGCTCATAGGAGGCGGGAGCCACCTCGAACTCGGAGAACTCGTCTCGCCCGACCTCCACGCCGAAGCTCTTCATCGTTGCGAGAGTGGCCTCCAGGTATGGCCTCGAGACGGCATCCTCGACTGCAATGGTCGTGCTCCCCTCGGCCATCGGGGACGAGATCAGGAGCGAGGAGACAAACTGTGAAGAGACGTCCCCTCGAATCTTCGTTTCTCCTCCCTTCATCCCTCCTCCCTTGACGATTATCGGGGCGCGCCCGTTCTTGAGCGCCGACCAAGCCTGAACCCCTAGTCTCCCGAGAGCATCGAGGAGCGGCTGCATCGGCCTGCTTCGAATGCTCGAATCTCCGGTGAGGACCGAGTCGCCCTCCTTTGCGAGCGAGAGGACGGAGGTCATGAACCTCAGAGTCGTCCCTGAGTTCTCAACGTTCACCACGTCCGCGGGTGCCCGAGGCTTCGCCCCCACGATGCGCATCCCCTCGCCCGAGGCAGTGAGCCGCGCACCCATCGCGGTGCAGGCGGAGATTGTGGCCTTTGTGTCTCTGGAGAACAGGACGTTCGTGAGACGAGACTCCCCCTCGGCGAGGCTGGCCAGGAGTACTGACCTGTGGGTGTAGCTCTTGCTCGGAGGCGGCTTCACCCTTCCGTTGAGGGTACCTCTCGAGAGAACCCTGACTCTACCCAATCCTGCTCCTCTCTCCCCTCCGATTGTTAGTCTCCGTAACAATCACCCTCCCCCCGTCTGCCCGCCAAGAGTCTAGAAGCTTTGCGACTCCGCGACTTCGTCTGTCGAAGACAGCAGCCACCGCAGGTCCCCTGCCGGAAAGGCCCGCTCCCAGAGCCCCCGCTCTTAGCGCCCCCATGGCGGGGCCGGGGTCGTAACCGAGGATCGTGGAATAGAGGAGCCCATTCATCGTCATCGCATTCCAGACGTCTCCACGAAGACTCATCTCATACGCGGCCGTTGCCACCGAGGAAAACTTCCTGACCGCCTCGAGGTCAATTTGCAATCTTCCGCTCGAGGATTCTGGCACCATGATCAACACCTTGAACGACCCTCTCAGAGGAGTCGACCTCACCACTCTTCGTCGGTCGTTGTCAGTTATGTTCAAGCCTCCCAGCAGGCATCCAGCGACGTCATCGAAGGCTCCAGTCATGCTAACGCCCGCCTTCAGGGACGCTTCGGCGCTGCATAGCATGACCCTCCTCATGCTCAGTTCCCTCCCCATGGCTGCGGATGTTGCGAGTGCGACCGCCGCCGAGGAAGATGATGAGCTCTTCAGACCGACACCGATCGGGATATCCGACCTGGTAGAGATGGTACCGGAGTACTCACTGGGCGATTCACCACACATTCTAAGAACGGAGGCCACGATCTCCACGGCGAGCTTCGACTCGGCCCTCTCGCCGTTTATCTCAACCCTCCAATTCCCCCGCACCTCTTCGAGATCGACTTCGGCATCCGTCTCAAGCGCCACTCCCACGGTTGCTCCCTTTCCTCCAGCGAGGGCGTTCACTATGCTTACCGCCCCAAACGCCTTCCCGGCCCCCCTCATCATTGTCATCTCGCACTTCCCCGGAGCGCGTCGATTAGCGCCTCTCTCATGGTTTCTTCTGGCCCCTTCGTGCCGGTCCATATCTCGAAAGCAGCCAAGCCCTGCCAGAGGAGCATCTCGTGGCCGGGTATCGTCGGACACCGCCACCGTCTTGCTTCCCGTACAAGTTCAGTTTCGATTGGGTCGTAGACGGCGTCAAAGACGACTGGGCCTCCCTTCAGGAGGGCAAAGAGTTCCTTCGGTACCCTGGCCCCGTTTCCACCGATCGGTGCGGCGTTGAAGAGTATATCGATTTCTCCGAGCTTCTCAATATCTCCCCTCTCGATCCGAAAAACTCTCAGAGTCATATCGGGGAACCTTTGTCCCAGCTCTCCGAGGACTCGACTTGCGTGGGGCCGGTTCCTCGCGACCACCGCGACCTCCCGGCAGCCGAGACGGTGCATCGCCCCGACAAAGGCTCTGGCCGCCCCGCCGGCCCCGATTACCGCGCCCCTCATCAGTTTCCTCTCCTTGGCGAGGACATGGAGAGGCTTTAGAATTCCATCGATGTCTGTGTTGAACCCGGAGTAGCTCTTCTCAACTCGCTTCACGGTATTCACCGCACCGACCTCTCTTGCCCTTTCATCAAGTACATCGAGGAGCGGCATGATCTCCGTCTTGAACGGCATGGTAACGCTCACTCCGGCTATTCCGGCGCGCTTGCATCCCGAGAAGAACTCTGCGAGGCCGCCGGCTTCGATCGACTCGGCCCTGTAGGAGGCGGGTACTCCCACGGCCTTGAAAGCCGCATTCATCATCGCCGGAGACGGCGACCTGGAGACGGCGGTCCCCACCAGAATGTAGCTCTCAGCGGACAATTGGACCCAAGAGTTCCTTTACCAGCTTGAAGGGCAGTTGCCCCGCCGCGACTGGGTTCGGCGCGACCGTCACGTAAGATATAGGGCTCCCTGCCATCATGGAGACCACCCTAGAAATGATTCCCTTCTCCCCCGTACAAAATGCGATCAGGCGGCCTCTCGTTCTTCCGTTGTAGAGCGAGATAATCCTTCCGTTGTCTTCGAGCCTCCTCGCCGTGGGGACGACCTTGGCGATGTCTCCCACCTTCATCGCCCTGTCTCGGAGGATGGCAAGCTCCCTCCGGGTCGGTGTACCCTCCAGGCCGTGCCAGGAGACGATGAGGACGTCAGAGTTTCTCTCGAGTTCGTGCGCCAACTTGTGATCCCTCTCGGCGGTCGTAAGCTCGATGTCGATGTAGTGCGGGCCAGCCTTCGAAACAGCGAGCAGTCGCCTAAGCCTTTCTTTCTCCCCGCCCCGAAACTTACCGCCTTCAGCCCTTGACCTGACCGTCAGGATGCAGGAATTCGAGATCGGAGAGATCTCTTTCACGATCTCCTCTTCGGAACCTCTTTGGAGGTAGTCGAGCCTGAGTTCGACCAGGTCCGCCCCCTCGGCTAGAGCCCTTCTACTCTCGCCCATCAGCGTCTTGATATCGGGGGCGGCTATCGTCGCGCACAGCTTCGCTCCTTTCTGCATTCAAACGCCTACTCTAGCGCTCTTTCAGCGCTCGAGGATAAACTCGTCAACGCTTCCGCCGAAGTGTCTTCCTTTGCTCGCCGCTAGATGAACCAACAAGTAATCCCCCTCCTTTATGCCCGTGACGGCCACCGGGGTGGAGTCGGGTTTCACTAGTCGCACTGTCTCAGCCTTCTGAAGCATCACCGACCCCTCTTCTCCTCCCTCCTCCGCCCTTGCGACCACCATGACGAGCGGCCTTCTCTCTATCTTGACCCGACCCACCGTCACCAGCCTCCTGCTCCCCTTGCAATCGACCATTTGCACCGTGTCTCCGCTCTGGAGCTCCGAGAGGTATCTGGTTCTGTCATCTCCCCCGAGAATGTAGCTGTGTATCGCACCCGCATTCACCCTGAACTGCCTCGTCGGAATGTATTCGGTCGGGATGGTTTCGCTGTGGACGAGGAAAAAGAAACTCGACATGCTCCCCACGAGCATTCCTTCGCCAACGTTGAGGGTCGAGGTCGTGTCCACGCACGCCCTCTCCCCGAGCCCGGCGTCCGAGACCCTGACCACCCTCGCCTTGGAGAGACCCAAAGGGCTCTTCACCGCGACTGAGCGCAACCTCTCCTTCGTCCTCGGGAGCATCGAGGCGGGGACTACGACCCCATCGACCCCCCTTTCGAGCACGGTGAATAGGAGATCCACCTCCTGTCCGTCCTCGAGCATCGCGTAGAGTCTCCTTCCTCTTCGAGAGAACTCGGCAACGAGGTTCTCTAGGGGGATTATCACCCAGTTGCGGCAGGAGACGATCACGAAGGCGTGACCTCTCTCGCCCGCTCGAACCGCCCTCTCGACGTCCTTCGAGGTTGTTATCTCGATAATCGCGGCTGTCCCCGGACCGCCCTGTTTGTCAGCATCGGCTATGAGAACGTCCGTGCCCGAGACTCCGATCGTGGTAATCCCCTGGAGACGGGAGTCAGCCGCAAACGGCTTTCTTACCAGGAGCTTGGTGAGACCGAGCTCCGCCATCTGACCCAGGACCTGACCGACCTCCACCTCGTCCGTCGCTTCGACGATGATGTCTTTCACTGGGTCAACCATGGTGAAGGACCCGCTGCGCGTCAGAGGCAAGCGCTCCTTCAAAGACGACCTTGTGGAGGGCGCGCGTGATCCGGGCCGGGTCGCGGTGCTGGAAGATGTTTCTCCCGAAAGTCACCCCGGCCGCCCCCGCTTCCATCGCCCCTTCTGCCATCTTCAACACCTCCCCGTCATTCTCTACCTTCGGTCCCCCGGCGATAACGACAGGGACGGGGCATGTCGAGACCACCCTCTTGAAACTCTGGGGATCGCCCGTATACAGCGTCTTCACTATGTCCGCTCCCGCCTCCGCTCCCACCCTCGCGACCTGAGCGACAATCTCCGGGTCAAACTCATTCTTGATCGATTCTCCCCTCGGGTACATCATCGCGACGAAAGGCATCTGAAACTCATCGCACGCGTCCCCCACGCTCCCTAGTTGTTGAATCATCTCGGGCTCATCCTTTCCTCCGATGTTGATATGAACGGAGATCGCATCCGCGCCGAGGCGGATCCCCTCTTCGACCGACGAAACGAGGACCTTCCGGTTGGGAGACGGGCCTAGCGTGGTGTTTCCCGAGATGTGAAGGATGATCCCGGTGTCCGGCGGTTCCCTCAAGGCCTTGATCACTCCCTTGTGAACGAGCACAGCGGTGGCTCCTCCCTGAGCGACGGCCCTGATGATCGCCTGCGGCTCCTCGAGGCCTCTTACGGGTCCCATCGTCAAACCGTGGTCCATCGGTACGCAGAGCATCTTCCCGTCCTCAGTTATCCTCGAAAGCCTCACGGCCTTCCCAAAGACCAATTACGTTCTCCCCTCGCCTTGCTCCTCCTCCTCTTCTTCTTCCTTTGCGATGAGCGCCTTCTTTACCATATCCAACGCCGCAGCGGCCTGACTTGACTGAAGGAAGACGCGAATTGACGACGAGATCGTCATTACTCCGTACAGATTTATCCCAGCGCGGGCAAGCGGCTGAGTCAGCCTCTGTACCAGTCCGGGGGTTGTCTCGAGGCCTTTTCCGTAGACCGTCAACATGCCGAGCCCTTCGAAGGCCGAGACCGCCTTTCCGACCCCCTTCCCCGTGACCACGTCGTGAACTATCTCCGTGATGTCTCTCCCGCCAGCAACGTAGAGAATCACGGAGTTGGTTTCGAGTGAGAGCGAGAGCAACCTCGCGTGTGCACGCTCCACCGCACGAGTGAGTTCTACGATCGATTCGATTCTAGAGGCCGCGCTTCCCACCACCGTGATCATCGTGACGCTCTCCTGCTCCAGCCGAGCCGCCAAGTCCGGTAGCTCACCCTCTATCACCGTCCCCGATTCGATCTTGTCGAGGCTCGTGATTCTCACCCGCATTCCCTCAGGCTTGAACCGAAGAGACTTCGCCTGCAGGAACTTTGCGCCCCCTGAGGCGAGGCGTTCGGCCTCATCTCCTTCAAGGCTCTGTACGAAGTACGGGTTCTCCACCTTGTCGGGGTCGCTCGAGAAGACACCCTCTGTGTCCTTTATCAAGACGACCTCCTTTGCGCCGAGGCACCTCCCGAGGAAGATGGCCGTCGTATCACTTCCACCGCGACCCATCGTGGTGATCTTGCCACTCATGCTTCTCCCCACGAATCCACAGACGACCAGGACCTTTCCATCGTTCACGAGGGGCAGGATCAGGGACCTCACGAGCTCTCCGCTCTCCTCTATCAGAGGGTTGGCGTCGAGATGAGTTTCGTCCGTGACTATGGGCCAGAGCTTGGAGTCTGGGTCGATGATCACCGCCTCCACGCCTCTCCGCTGCAGGGCGGCCGCGAAACGGCGCGCGCTCGCTCTCTCCCCGAGAGAAAGGAGGTCATCGAGTTTAGATGGAGGCATCGACGGGTTCGAATGCTTGGAGAACTCGAGTAGACTATCCGTGACGCCTTTCATGGCAGAGACAACGACGATCACGCCGTCCCCTCTCTCGTGAGAGTCCTTGACCACCTTGGCGGCCTTGTCGACCGAGCTTTCGCTGTCGAGCACAGACCCGCCGAACTTTACCACTACTATCCGGGACGACTCGTTCAACAAGCGAAGAGCCTCTCGAGGTCTTGAGCGATGAAGAGAAGTCCGAAGTCTACTCGATTAAGGTTACTGGTGCGGCCAGTCGGTGGGGGAGACGCGATAAAGTGAATCGCCTCGTCTTGAACGCATCCCTGAACTCAATTCTCCTCCCAACTTCCGACTGCAACTCGTTCCAGTCTATTTATGTCTTTTTTGCGGC
>VBPK01000091.1 GCA_005877225.1 Nitrososphaerota archaeon | reverse complement strand
TATCCTTGCCGAGAGTAAACGAGATTTTCGGGTCATTCTTGAGGTTCTGAACCCAATGAGAACGATCTTTGTGCTCTGATACCAAGTAGTACTTTCCGTCACGAGCAACGAACCAAATCTCAATCTTGTGAGGCTTGCCTGTTTTCCGTCCTGTTGTTGTCAGGTTCAGGAACTGCTGGTGTTCTGCGGACACCCGCTGATTTTGCTTGTAGCTTTGCTTAAGGATTGCGGCTCCTCAGCAATCCTGGAACCAAGTTCACCAATGTGTCAGAACCTTTCGATCGAGTTTCATCCCCCATCCCTTAGCGAACGCGCGGATGGTATCCAGGCGGAGACGCAACAAAGCGCATCACTTTAGTGCCTCCTCGAAGCCTGTCGCGCTTAATACATTCTGAATCGGACGTTCTCTTGTCATGCCTAAGCTTGCGCTGTACTCGGAGCTGGCGTCTTACTACGACAGAATCTACTGGTGGAAAGATTACGCGCAGGAGGTCGACTTCCTGCTCAAAGTGTTGCACAGATATGGGGTCAGGGGAAAACGCATCTTGGAAGTCGCCTGCGGAACGGGCAATCACACGAAGCTCCTAGCCGCCGCGGCGTATCGGGTCACGGGCGTGGACGTGAGCGATGACATGCTGGCGATTGCGAGGAGAAAAGTCGGGGGTCGAGCCACCTTCGTCCGGGGGGAGATGAGAAATCTTGGCCAGGTCGTCGAAGGGACCTATGACGCCGCCATCTGCCTGTTCAGTGCGATCTCCTACAACCTGTCGATGTCAGACCTGAAGAGAACCCTGCAGGGACTATTCGACCACACCAGGGAGGGCGGGGTCACGGTTTTTGACACACGCTTCACGAAGAAAGGTTTCATGGACGGCCACAGGGGTGAGGACATATTCGACGACGGAGAGGCTATGGGTGCAAGGCTCAGCTTTTCGAGGCGGAGAGGGAAAATAGGCGAGATTACCTTCAGCTACCTGATCAAGGACGGTCCAAAGGTAATACTGCTGAGGGACGACGTCCATAGACTCGGTCTCTTCGACCTTCAGGACTTTCGAAAGGCGATGCGCGAAGTCGGTTTCGGCAGGATAGCGGTATACGTCGATTGGAAGTTCGCAAGGGACAGGAAGCAGAACGAGCCCAGAGACCACATATTCGTGGGCCGCAAGCCCTCCTAGAGCGCCTTGTCCTCAAAGGATTCCGGGATTGCGCTTGTGCGGAGGCGCAATGAACCCTGGACGGGGTTGAGCTCGCTCGATGCTTCGCCAGAGCCCTACCCCGTGGAGATTACCTTTATGAGGTCAGCATTGGTAACTATGCCGAAGACCCTTCCTTTTCTCGTCGTCAAAACCGCCTGAACATGCTGCAGGAGTGAGGTCACCCATGATATGGGCGTGGATTCCGGAACCATCGGGAATGGATCTTCCATGAATTCCGAGACGGGCTTATTGAGCAGTTGGGTCGGATCCTTCACCTTGACAATCTGCCGTGAGACGCTCCTTTCGGA
This sequence comes from Nitrososphaerota archaeon, assembly GCA_005877225.1. Classification (GTDB taxonomy): domain Archaea; phylum Thermoproteota; class Nitrososphaeria; order Nitrososphaerales; family Gagatemarchaeaceae; genus TA-13. The sequence goes on along the minus strand of VBPK01000091.1, from coordinate 8,070 downwards.
GATGCTTCCGACTACCAGCTCACCGTCCTTGACCGGTAGCTGCTTGAATCCACTATTCTGCATCATGGAAAGGGCCCTTCGAAGCTGCTCGCTTTTGTTTACGAAGGTAACAGGAGTCACTTGGATGTCTCCGATGAGACCGATGCTCGAATCCTCGAATGATTCGAGGAATCGGAAGATACTGTAGACCAATTCGTATGACGGTCTAATCTTCCCGTTCTCTATCTTCGTAATGGTTGATTGGTTCACTCCTACGTGCAGCCCGAGCTCCCTCTGGTTGATGCCGAGTTTCATCCGCTTCTTCCTCATTTCGGAAAGGTCAGGTAACAAGGGATGCACTCTCTACGATAGAAACGGACGCGCCATCACAATCGGACTCCATTCCCGCTCCCTCCCCCACCGCTGTACGCTTCGCCACGCCAAGAGCTGATGCCTGATGGGAATATATGTGGCACTAAATTATTAATAGCAGTATTCGTCGAATGCCGTACAAGTGTGGCTAGCAGCGTAATATCGGAATTCTCGAGAATTCCCACGAGCAGGCAAAGCGAGTTCTGGAATGTTCCAAAGATCCAGCATCTGCGTCGGCTTGCCGAGACGGGATCCGCTGTGAGGCTCTGGACACCTCTCGAAGAGCTCACGCGAAGACCCCTAGACAGGGTCAGGTTCACGGGTGTGGGGTACGATGGGAAGGGCGGGGATCTTTCGGGTTACGCCTATTCTAACGCGAACAGCGCGGTCGATCTCGCCTATGGAAGGATCTCGCTCACCTCTCCACTCTACCTCGGGGACATGTCCTACGGCGCACTGAGTGGGGTAGCAAACATAGCGATCGCAAGGGCAGCAGACGTCACCGGAGTCATCGCGGGGACGGGCGAGGGTGGTCTCCACCCGGACGTTGCAAAGTGCAAGCGAATAACGGTCCAGTGGGCCTCCGCAAGGTTCGGGGTGGACCTGAAGGTCCTCAACACCGGGATGGCGATAGTGCTCAAGATAGGCCAAGGAGCAAAACCCGGCATGGGTGGCCACCTCCCGGGAACGAAGGTCACGGAGCCCATCTCTCTCACGAGGAGAATACCGGTTGGAAGGGACGCCATATCTCCGGCTCCCCACCACGATATCTACTCCATCGAGGACCTTGGCCAGAGAATATGGGCGCTCAAAGAGGCGACGGGGAAGCCGGTCTTCGTAAAGATCGGTGTTACGAACTACGTTTCATACATCGCTTCGGGGGTTGCAAGGATGGGCGGAGACGGCATAATACTCGACGCCTCGGGTGCAGGCACGGGTGCGGCACCCTCCGTTGTGAAGGACAACGTCGGACTACCGATTGAGATTGCGGTTGCCGCCGTCGACAGGGCACTGAGGATAGAGAATCTCCGGGAGGGATTCTCAGTGATTGCCGCAGGGAGGGTGAGCAACGCGGAGGATGCAGCGAAGCTCATGGCTCTGGGCGCCGACTGTGCAAGCATAGGTACAGCCTGCCTGATCTGCATGGGCTGCCTGATGGTTCACAAATGTCACATGGGGTTCTGCCCCACCCTGCTGACCAATAAGACCGAGAGAGACCCAAAGAGACTACTCTCCCCCGAGAAGGCCACCGAGTGGATGGTGAACCTGATCAGGGGGTGGACAGAGGAGTTCAGGCTGATACTCGATAGACTCGACCTGAAGACTTCAAAGGACCTCGTCGGGAGGAAAGACCTGCTTCAGGGCTTCAATCTAAATGGAGAAACTGCGGAAATCCTCGGAGTGAAGGCGGGAAACCCACGTGGATCTCCGACACCACTCCTTGACGCTGAATCAGCTTTCTGGACCGACGAGTTGAAGCAACGACTTCAGGAGATGGCCGGCACTGTGGGTAGGGCGCCTCGGGAGGCGGTCATCTCAAGCATGGGGAGCGTTGGACCTCCCTTTGTCGACGCTCCTACGAGGATAGCCGACTGGATCGTGTCTGACGGGGCTCAGGTCACCAGGCCGAGCATAGACCCATACAGGGAAGAGATAGAGACTGCCTGCTACCTAGCACGGGGGAAGATCAGGCTCTCCACTCCGGTGATTCTCGGTCCCTTCAGAGAGGAGATGCCTCCGAAACTGATCAGGGCGCTGGTGAGGACAGCCAGCAGCATGGGAACGATCCTGTATCTCGAAGGAAGGCCTCCCAGGGAGTTGGAGAAGTACGCCAGGAGAATCTTCGTTCCAGGTGGTATTGATGACCCAGCTGGGGGTTACGTCATCGCCGGAGATGACTGGAAGGAGAGGGTGCACCTCCAGGCTGGGAAGAGACCGCTCTATCTCAGGCTAGAGTGCTCTGAAAGTAGCCCCACGAGCGCGGTTGATGCCGCTCTGCTCGACCTTGATGGGGTCATCCTGGATGAAGATCGAGATTGCGCTGGGCGGCTAGAATTGGAGGTTGCGACTTCCGAGGTCGATGCGGCGCTCAGGAAAGTCTTGAGAGAGGGATTGCCACTTCGAACGAACTTCGATGTCATCGCGATGGGTGAGAGGGTCAGGCTCTCGAGCGACGTATTCAAGCTCTGTGCACTTGGGGCCGACGCGGTGGGGATCAGCACGGCAGCGACGCTGGCCGTAGGATACGAGAAGGAGGAGGATGCTTCGTCGCTTGATGAAGAGCAGATAAAAGATCGGCTCGAGAACCTGATACTCGCGACAGGACGAGAGATCAAGCTTCTGGCCGGAGCGGCCGGAGTAAGTAGCCTGTTCACGACCCTGGTTGGTAACAGGGAACTCCTGAGAGCGGTTGACATGGAGCCAGCGGTGAGAAGAAGGCTGAGAATCAAGCCAGCGGGTCTTGGCTAGATGGAAGAATTCACGCCGGTGGTCAAGGACGGATGCGGAGTCTTCGGCGTCCTCAGGAAGGAGGGCGCGGAGAGGATAGGCAATTCCGTTGCGCTGAAGGCCATCGAGTGCGTCAGGTACAGGGGAAGCAGCCTGGGCGCCGGTTTCGCCGCCTTCACGAACCGAGAAGAACCGAGACCGCCTGCGAGGATAAAGGTCTTCGTCGATGGCAAGGAGAGCCTTCAGGAAGTGCGGGATCACCTCTCGGAGTATTCGAAGAGGGGATTGAGGATGCTATCGGAAAGCCTCCCCGATTCCACGACGAAGGGGGTTTTCACCGTCTATGAGGTTCTCGTAGATTCGCCCGATGAACTCCTCTTCGAGGCCACAAACACCCTGAACGTGCTCATGAGCAAGGAGGGGATACGCGCTAGAGTCTACTCCTCCGGCAGATACGTGAACGTGTACAAAGATGTAGGCTATCCACGCGAGGTCGCCAAGAAGTGCAATCTGGTTGAAGACAGGGTCTTCGCCGATGCATGGCTCGCCCACACCAGACAGCCCACGAACTCTCCCGGCAGGTACCCCATCTGGTCCCACCCGTTCTCTTCCGTTGAGTTTGCGATTGTTCACAACGGAGACATCAGCTCCTACGGGGCCAACATGGAGTTCCTGAAGTCCGTCGGCATTACAAAACACGTCGGCACCGACAGCGAGGTTGTCGCGCAGCTGCTTGACCATCTGGTCAGGGTAAGACGATTGAGCGTGCGCGACGTCGCTGCGCTTCTATCCAATCCTTACGAGCGTCGCCTGGATGGGGCCATTCATGGCGCAAGAATCAGGGAGCTGATCATCCGGCTGAGAGGGGCGCAACTCGATGGTCCCTTCACGATCGTAGCCGGCTACTGCGACGGTCAAGACACATACCTATTGGGGCTGACTGACAGGTCAAAATTTCGGCCGATAGTGGTCGGTGAGGACGATGGAAGATACTTCGTGGCGAGCGAAGAAGGTCAGATTAGGACTCTATCTCCGGAGGCAAGAGTCTGGACAATCGAGCCCGGAATGTTCTTCCTGGCTTCGCTCAAAAGAGGCATAATAGAGCCGGGTCGGAGAGACAGAGAGCTCTTCATGGGATATTCCGTCAGGCGCGACCTCGATCGATTCCCGCAAGATCGACCCTTCTTCGCGCACAACGTCATTGACGCGAAGGGCCTATCCTATGCAGCACTGAACGAGTCAATCCTTCAAGTGATGGCCGACGGGAGAAGAGAGGTGAAGGTCACCAACGTACAAGGTCAGAGATACATCGGTGTAAACCTCCAGAAGCCCGAATTCCTCGGCGCAAGAATCTTACTTTACGGGTACCCGGGCAACTGCCTCGCAAACTTCAACAGCGGTCTGCAATTCATCGTGTACGGGAACGCAGCAGATGATGTTGGTGACGCAATGCACGCGGGGAGAGTCATCGTGCATGGCGATGCGAGAGACGTATTAGGGCAGGCCCTTCAGGGCGGCGACATCTTCGTGAGGGGTAGCGTCGGGAACAGGGCCGGGATACAGATGCGCGAGTACCGGGAGAGGAAACCATGCATGATCGTCGGTGGAAGGGCTGACGATTACTTGGGGGAGTACATGGCTGGCGGCACCATAGCCATTCTGGGGCTGAACAGGAGAAGAAACCACGAGGGCTCGCTTGCGGGAAGGTTCGCCGGTACCGGGATGGTGGGCGGGAAAATCTTCATTCGATCCATGGTCAGAGACGACGAGGTGGGCCTGCCGCCCCCCAGAGAGGACGTCCTGAACTACCTGTACTCGCTACACCTTGACGGGATGCTCGGGGCGGAGGAGTACAAGTCCGTCATCGGGCAGGAGACGTTGGATTACTTCGCGTTGAAGAAGCGTCTTCCCTCCATTGCATTCTCGAAGATCGAAAGGATCTTCTCCGGCAAGTACGTCAAGCCAATCTCGTCAGACTACAGGGAACTGGACAGCGACGAGTATCGACTCATGGAGTCGAGGCTCACGGACTACTTCGAGACATTTGGGTTGACCAAGCGCCTCTTCGAGGAGGTCATCACCTCGAAATTCACAGTCATAGCGCCTTACGAGAGCACAGGACCAGAAATTCATCGGGCAGAATCACAAGTAGTCGAGGAGTAACCTCCACCACCTACCGCCCAACGGGAGGATAATATCCTGGCGGAGGGTTCGGGGTTCGCCAGGAAGTGGGAACCTCACTATTTGCTTATCTCCCTCAATCGCCAGATTCCGAAATCCCCGACTGTCTGGGGCGTCTCGACGTCTCTGTACCACTTTTTGCTCGTCCCCAACTTGGACCTGACTCTCCAGCCTAGGGATTTGGGATGATCCTCAATGGCGGGCAACAGTCCTTCCTCTATCTTGCTCGCTATCTCCTCTCTCTCCGCAGATGAGACCCGAGCAGGGTCTATGTGCACCTCCTGACCCCGGTCGTCCAGACTCTCGACGATTGAGACTATCTTCTTCAAGTTCGTCGTCGCAGTGTACCAAAATCCCCAGTCCTCAGAAAGGAGTTCGGCGATGTACTTGGAATTGATCATGTCGGCGTCCTCGCCCTTGTCCGAGACCCTGTGAGCCTTGATTAGGAGAAGGCAATCCTTGAGGTCCTTTTCACTGAACGATTCCCACATCTGTATCTTCTCTAGGAGCAAATCGGCAGGCGTGATGGTGAGAGGGTCGATCTCCAGTCTAGCCCGAAAGTCGATCGGATGATTGGCTATCAGCAGTTTGTCCATCATGACGTCTACTGTAAAATACCCGTCCGGGTGATAGTAGATTTGTCGCTGAGAAACAGAAGTCGACAGAGTCGTCCTCCTCTTCGTATATCCCAGTTGTCCCGTGAAGAAATCAGCGAGCCTATTCCTCTGCTTAAGAAGTCCAGCGAAATCGAGGTCGGTGTACTCTTGCTTCCCCCCAACCAGCCTTCCGAGTTTCTGGGCGAAGCTTCTTTCGTTGAGGCAGTGTAGCGCAATGCCAACCCCTCCTATCACCCGCAGAGTCACGTCCGAATTCTTCGACTTGTTGACTATGCGACTCGCTTCATCAGTGAAGACCTCGGTCGGGATGACGCCATTCCACTCCGGTCGCAGCTTTCTATAGGACGCTTCGATGGCCGCCAAACGGGGGCGATGTTGCCCGCTGTGTTATTAATCGTATCTCATTTGCCCTGTCATTCGAGTTCCTTATGCTCTTAAATTCGGTCGGCTGCGCGTCGTAGATCAGACGTTCAATCCGGCGACAGGCGAGACGATCGCCCTGGTACCTTTGGATTCTTCAGACTCCCTCGCTCTTGTGAATCAGGTAGACCCCGAGCAGTATGAGGGCACCTCCGGACACCTGGATCAGTGTGATTGTCTCTCCCAGCCCTGCCACTGCGAAGAGGGAGCCGAAGATGGACGTGGTGGAGAAGACGAGCAGAGCGCGGACCGCCCCGATTCGGACCAGCGCCGCCGTGAATGTGAGGGTTGCGAGTGCGATGTCTGCCGTGTACAAGAGCAGCAGGGGCAGTACCGAGGCCGGGACGGTCAGGGAAGCAGAGGTTGCCACAAGGAAGCCGAGCAGAAGACCCCCGCCGAAGATGTTCCTGAACTTCGAGACGAAGATGGGCCCGAACCTCTGGCTCGTAATCCTACTCAAGTTGTTGTCAAGAGCCCACACTATGCCCGATCCGAGTATCAGCAGGTTTCCAGTCAGCCCGTGAAGTAACTGGACGCTCGAGAAGTCAAGGTCGGTTGAAACGACGACGATTCCGGCCACAACCAGGATGCTCTCGAGCAGCTGTTTCCTCTTCAACCTTTCTTTGAACACGAGAAACGCCAGCACGGCGGTGAAGAAGACCTCGGCGTTGGTGAGGAGGGCTGCGTTGATGGCCGAGGTCTGATCGACGCCGTACAGGTAGAGAGCGGGAGCCAGCGCGGCTCCTAGCAGGCCGGTGGCCACCATCCACCCTGCGCTTCTCCTACCCGGGAGTTCCTTAGGGCGGTAGGGAATCAGGATCATCCCTCCGACGAGGAAGACGAGGGCCGAAATCGTGAGCGGCTTTACGTTCACAAGGAGCAGCTTGCTGAAGACCGGGATGAGGCCGCTGGTCACCGCCGACCCGAGGGCGTACAGGTAGCCCAGCCTTGCCTTGGAGGGTACCTGCGTCAAGAGACGATTCCCATGCGGCCCGACGAAGCCGAGGTGATAAAGCCTGCTTCAGCCGACGGTTTGTTGGCCCTTCATGCTCGCGATATCGCTAACAAACCTGTATCTGACATCGTTGCGCATCGTTCGCTCGTAGACCTCATTGACTTTCTATTTCACGCCTCGGCGGAAGCGCAATAGTCTGCGAGAGCTTTGCGGAAGCTCGGACCAGGTTCTCAGGATTTAACGGGCTTGTAGAGGCTATAGGGGCACCAATCCTTGTATTCGCAAGCCCTGCACTTGGATTCGTTCTTGGTCGGGATGGGCTTTCTATTCCCCAGCCAGTAGCCTTGGGCCCACATCACGGCGTCCTTCGCCTCCGCGCTGGCGTAAGGGAAGACGAAGACTTTCATCCCGTACCTTGCTTCCACCTCATTAGTCTTGTGACGGGCCAGGGACTCAATAACTTCGGCGAGCAATTTCCTTTTTTCGTCAGGTTCGAGCGGCTCGTCTTGCTTCATCCTGGCCAAGACAAGTTCGAGGTTGGAGCAGTCGAATCCCATAGTCTCCAGGAGGGTTCCGTAGAGCCTAACTTGGAGCGCCTGGTCTCTCCACAACTTGCTCGTGTCGCCTCTCGTGGTCTTGAGCTCGATCAGCCACCTCGGCGCGCCCTTCTCGAAGATCACCGCGTCGGGAACTCCGACGATTCGCAGTTTCTCCACGTCGCCGTGAAGGAGAAACGACGCAGTCACTCGCGATGCCTTCTCGATATGTTCGATCAGCTCGTCCGTCCTCACGCGCTTCATCGCGAGAATCTCCTCGTGCAGCTCCGTGCCGACCTCCTTCTCCTCGGTAGGAATTTCGCCTCTGACGTACTCGTGGTCCACCTTCACCTCGCAGTAGTATTGGCCGGCTATGCTGGAAACGGGCACGAAGGAAAGGTCGTGGCGAAAGGTGGTCTCCGAGGTTAGGAGTTCTTCCCGCAGAGAAGCCTTCCAATCCTTCTTCATCGTAGACGCGCTCCCCGGTTGCCGGCCGGCTGAGCTCCACGTTCTATTGGGACGCCTACGCCGGGTAGACAAACCGCTCCACGCCCTCGAGTTT
>VBPK01000090.1 GCA_005877225.1 Nitrososphaerota archaeon | reverse complement strand
GCTACGATCGAAGAGCTCGGAATCGAACACATACCAGAGGACCGGAGACACGGCTCAGCCGGCCGGGTCTTCACGCTGTGGTTCGCGGCCAACCTCACGATAGCCGACTACGTGATTGGGGTCCTCTGCGTCCTCGCCTTCGGCCTGACCGTGTCCCAATCCATCCCTGTCCTGATACTTGGAAACGCCCTCGGCGGACTCACGTTGGGTCTCTCAGCCGCGATGGGGCCAAGACTAGGATTCCCTCAGATGCTCTCTTCGAGGAGTTCGTTTGGGAGGAGGGGGAATTACCCTCTCGGAGGCTTGAACTGGATAAGCACCGTCGGCTGGTTCACTGTGAACACCATACTCGGTGGCGAGGCCGTGCTAGCTATCTGGCCGTCATTCAATTTTTACGCGGCGATGGTTCTGCTCGTCGCTCTGCAGGTGATAATCGCCGTCTACGGCCACGACTTCATCCACCTCTTTGAGAAAATAATGTCTCTGGTCCTGGGAGGACTCTTCTTGGGCGTCCTCCTCCTGGGGCTCGCCCGACTTGATGCTGCCCTCTCATTCGTCCCTGCCAACGGTTCAGCCGCTGCCGCATCGTTTGGGTCGATAGGCGTCGTTCTTGCCGTTTCATTCTCGTACATAATGGCCTGGTCCCCTTACGCGTCGGACTACTCAAGGTATCTGCCCGTCTCGACTTCGGGGAGGAGGGTCGCAGTGTACGCGTTAATCGGGGGAGCTACCGCCTCCTTCGCCCTCGAGCTGGCGGGCGCCCTCGTAGGTAGTCTGACCCAAAGCTTCGATTACTTTCAGGCCCTCAAGACCTTCTCCGGCGCCTTCGGAGTCCCGGCGGTGGTCGCGATAATCCTGGGCGCGATGGCAGCCAACGCGCTGAACATCTACACCAACTCGCTCTCGGCGCTGGTCCTCGACGTCAAGACCAAGCGATGGGTGACGGTTCTTGCCGGGAGTCTGGTCGGCTTGGCTCTCTCCATAATTGGCGGCGCGAACTTCGAATTATTCTATGAAAACTTCCTCCTGATTCTCGACTACTGGATCACACCGTGGCTCGGGATAGTACTCGTTGATTACTACGTCTTGAGGCGAACGACTGTCGAGAGCTCCGCGCAGGCACCTGCCTGGAATTTCCCCGCCCTGGGCATCTACGGTTTAGCAATCCTCCTCTCCGTCCCCTTCATGGTCCCACCAACCAGCATCGGGTCTCCGGTCGGCCTTCTCTCGGGGTGGTTCGGAGGCGCCGACTTCAGCTACTACATCTCGTTTGCGCTGGCGGCAGTCTTCTACTACCTCTTCCGGAAGTCGCGCCACCGATTCAGACCCTGATCCGCCTGAAGGCGACTACGGCCGTCGTGAAGACAGCCGCTCCCTCGAGTGCGAGGATGCCAACCTCGAGAGGAATGAGGGATGTGAAAGCGTCGAAGATGCCAGCCCTGAAGATGTCCGTCGCGTATGTCAAGGGGTTCAGGTAGCTTACGGCCTGAAGAACAGGTGGGGCATTCCCCGCGGGGTAGAAGACGGTTGAAGTGAAGAGGAAGACGAAGAAGACGAACGTCGAGACGACCTGAAAGGTTTCTGAGGATTTCAAAGCAACGGAGAGGGCGATTGCAAGGCCACCGAAGAAGAGTGTTCCCAAGAAGAGGGCTAGGGCTATCAGCAGCTGCCCCTGGAAGGTGATCAGGAGACCCGTCCCGAGCACGGGGAAGGCCAAGAGGAAGACGAGGAGCGACCCGCCAATCCCAATTATCAGAGTTGCGAGGATGATGCTCAGGATATACTGGGCCCTCGTGAATGGCCCCATGAGAATCTGCTCGAACATCCCGTTCTTTCGGTCGAACCAGAGCTGAGTCCCCGCGTTTGTGCCGGCGTTGATCACCGTCAGTGTGACGGCCCCGGCGGCGAGGAAGAGTTGGTAGGGCACGACCCTCCCATTCCCGATATCGAGTGGCGGGATTATTCCGCCGAGTCCAGACCCTTGGACGAAGACGAAGAAGAGGGGGAAGAAGAGCTCAAAGAAGAGCGACAGCTTGTCCAGGTTAGCCCTGAGGTTCCTGTAGACAAGCCTCACATAGACGTTCATGAGCTGTCAGGCCTCCTTACGTCATCCACTGTGACCAGGTTGATGAAGGCGTCTTCCAGGGTCGTCTCCGCGATGTAAATCGAGGAGACTGAAAGCCCGTACTTTTCGGCGAGCTTGTATATCTCCGGTATCACGATCTCGGGCCTGCTCGTCGTGACCCTGTATGTCCCGCCGACTTCGTCCTGAATCAGCTTCGAGACCTCGTCGGAGCTGGAGAGCCTCTCGAAGAGCTCCCTTGAAGTGCCCTCGAGCAACTTGAACTCGACCGCCTTCGCTCTCCCGAACCTCCGCTTCAGGTTCTCGGGAGTGTCGACCTGTACTATCTTACCCTGGTTGATAACCGCAATCCTGTCGCAGAGGTACTCGGCCTCCTCCAGGATGTGAGTCGTGAAGAAGATAGACAGACCCTCCTTCACCTTCTCCTTGAAGTAGTCGAGTATCCCCCTCCTCACGAGAGGGTCGAGTCCGACGGTCGGCTCGTCGAGGAAGAGCAGGTCCATATCGTGAAGGAACTCTCTGGCCACTTGAAGTCGTCTCCTCTGTCCCGACGAAAGGTCTATCGTCGGCATCTTCAGAAAATCCTTCATCCCGAACCTCTTGACGACTTCATCGATTCGCCTCCTGCGGTCCCGCTTGGGGACGTCCCATATCAGACCGTAGATGTCCATGCTCGTCTCAACATTCAACCCCTGGTCGAAGCTGTCCTGCTGCTGTACGACACCTATCCTCTCTCGAATCTTCTTCCCCTCCGTCCTGAGGTCGCGCCCGACCACCCTGGCACTCCCCGAGGTGGGGGGCAGCAGCGTGGTGAGCATCTTTATCGTGGTGGTCTTCCCAGCCCCATTTGGACCCAAGAATCCGAAGACTTCCCCCCGTCTCATCTCAAAGCTGACCTCATCGACCGCAGCCTTGTCGCCGAACCGCTTCGACAACTTGTCCACCTCGATGATTGACTGACTCGCCAATGTATCACCCATCTCGGCTCGTCGCGGAAACGCCCTGAAAACTCATTTTCAGCCCGTCCAGAACTCAGGGTATTAAGAATTCAGCGCCTTACCTCGTTATTAGCGTGAGGACATCTTCGTCCATCAGCTTGTGGGTCAGACCGACCTTCTGCCCCCCAAACTTAACGCTCTTGCCCCATATCTGCGCGTACCTGAATTCATCCTTTATCCTCCTGTGAACCTTGTCGCAAACCTCCAGGACGCTGGACCCGTTCCTCACTATCATCGGCTCCTTGAAGTCGGTGTCGCCGCTCCGCCGCCGCATGTATATCCTGATCAGGTCAAGCTTATTGTAGAGCTCCTCCTTCAGAGCGGTCAGGTTCACACTCGTCTCGGCGGAGACAGGGATGAAGTCGTGGTTCATCTTCGTCGAGAGTTCATTGATGAAACCAGCGTTCACGAGGTCCACCTTGTTCATGACCATCAGGGAGGGGATGTAGACACGGTTGCCGAGCAAGACGTCTACGAGCTGCTCGTCTGTGATGTCCTCCCTCACGAAGACACGGGCGTTGTTCACATCGTAGACGCGAAGAATGTCCTTCACCAACTCCTCGCTCATCTTGGTGAGCTTGACATTCGCGGCGACCGCGACGCCTCCCGAGTCTGTCACCTCTATCGTAACGTTCGGTGGCTCTTCGTCGACCCTGATTCCTATCGCGTTCAGCTCTCGCCGCAGGATGCCGCGCGCTTCTGGCTGAAAGACGTCCAACACAAAGAGTATCAAGTCAGCGTTCCTCGCGACCGACAGGACCCTCTTGCCGAGGCCCCTCCCGGAGGAGGCGCCCTCGATTATCCCCGGGAGGTCGAGGAGTTGAATCCTCGCTCCGTTGATATCCATGACCCCCGGGACGACCTCCAGCGTCGTGAACTGGTAGGCGCCGACCTTCGACTTCGCGTTCGTCAGCCTGTTGAGGAGGGTCGACTTACCCACACTGGGGAGCCCAATGAGTACGATGGTCGCATCTCCGGACTTCTTTATGTCAAACCCGAGCGAACTCCCGGCGCGCTTCGACTGCTGTTGCTCCTGCTCCCGCTTGAGCCTCGCCAGCTTCGCCTTCAGGAGCCCCACGTCTTGAGAGCAGCTCACGCTATATTAGGAATGTGGAGGCCGGTTCTGTCTAATCCTCTTGAGACGAGGACTTCCCATCTCTGAAGAGACGGAACCCGGGACGCCAAATGTTGAAAAACGCAATCACCTCGACCGAAAGGGCTTGATTTGCGAGAGGTGTCACGCCGGCCAGATGGTCGAGTATCAGAGGAAGATCAATTCTGGCGGCAGGGAAGCTTCTCTGACGGGACGGAGGTGCGACAGGTGCGGCTACACCGAACTGGACAACGATGAAGACGTCTGGTCGGCCGTGGGCCTCTGAGGACCTCCACCTTATTAATTACAAGCTGGTTCGCGAGTGAGTGAGTGAATGAGTGAGCGATATATTGGCCGAGTCGGAGAAGGTGCGGGTCGGATGCAGCGGATGGTCATACAAGGACTGGGTAGGCGGCTTCTATCCGGCCGACCTCCCTGCCGGTGAGTACCTCAGCTTCTACTCGAAGTTCTTCAACTGCGTCGAGATAGATTCGAGCTTCTACAGGATTCCCTCTCCCTTCATGATAGAGCAGTGGAAGAGGAAGACCCCCGAGGGGTTCCTCTTCTCACCGAAGCTTCCCAAGAAGATCACCCACGACAACAAGCTGCAAAACTTCGAGGGTAACCTAGCGTACTTCTACGGCGTAGTCAGCAAGTTAGGAGAGAAGCTCGGACCGATCGTCGCCCAGCTTCCTCCCTCGATCAAGCTGGAGACCCATCGGAAGGTTCTGGAGAATTTTGTCTCCTCACTCGACTCAAGGTTCACGCACGCTGTAGAGTTCAGGCACAAGTCCTGGTTCAACCCCGAAGTCTACAGGCTACTCGAAAAGAACAACGTCGCGATGGCGTGGTCGCTCAACCAGTACCTAGAGACACCCGCCCAGTCGACGGCGAACTTCGGCTACCTCAGGATGGTCGGCGAGAGGGACATCACCGAATTCAAGGGGATACAGAAGGAGAGGTCGGCAGAGATGAAGGCATGGGCGGATAAACTTCGGGAGAAGATCGGGTCGCTCGACCAAGCCTTCGTCTTCTTCAACAATCACTTCGCCGGATTCGGGCCCGAGTCGGTCAACGAGTTCAGGCGCCTAATGGGGATGATCGAGGTCGACTGGAGGCAGGGGGCAGAAGGCCCGAGACAGAAGAGCCTAGCAGAGTTCCAGAGTTAGTAGATGAACGAGCCGCAGAGAACCATCTTCCACATCGATATCGACGCCTTCTACGCCTCGGTTGAAGTTCGTGACAACCCGTCGCTCAAGGGCAAACCGCTGATCGTGGGTTTCGACCCCGAAGGGGGGAAGGGGAGAGGTGTGGTCGTCGCCTGCTCCTATGAGGCGAGGAATTTGGGGGTAAGGTCGGGGATGCCGATCTCCCGCGCCTACAGAATCGCGCCGGACGCCGTCTACGTACGCCCCGACTACCGCAAGTACAGCGAGGCCTCCACACGAATAATGAAACTACTCAGAGGACACGCCGATGAGCTTGAGCAGGTGGGGATAGACGAGGCTTTCCTCGACGTGAGTTCCAGGGTCCGAGGAATCGAACAGGCGAAGTCGCTCGCGCTGCAGATAAAGAGAGAGATCGCCTCAGAGGGCCTCACTTGCTCCATAGGTATCGCTCCGAACAAGTCCTCCGCGAAGATAGCCTCTGACCTCTTGAAGCCAGACGGCCTGACGGTCGTCCCGCCGACGCTGGTGACCGAGTTCCTGGCACCCCTCCCGGTCGGCGTCATCCCGGGGGTTGGGAAGAAGACCGGCGACTTCCTGAAGCAGAGGGGGATCGAGACCATTTCTCAGCTTCAGTCACTCCCGGGAAAGCAGCTCGTGAGATGGTTCGGGAAGAACGGAGTCTGGCTCTGGGGGGTCATCCACGGAACCGAGCGAATCGCCGTACGGCCGAGGGAGCCGAAGTCTCTCAATGTCGAGAAGACCTTCAGGAGGGATGTCAAAGGCTACGGGACTGTCATGAAGGAGGCGGAGCTCCTCGCTCACGAGCTGGTGAGGCGTCTCAAGAGGGGCAACCTGCAGTTCAGGACCGTCGGAGTCAAGATAAGGTTTCGAGGGTTCGAGACGCACACGATGGAGAAAACCCTTCCGGAAAATACGGACGACCTTGATACCATGCTCACTACGGTGAAATCTCTCCTAAAGAATTTCGAAGGCAGGAGGGGAGCGGTCCGCCTAGTCGGTGTCAGGGCTTCTCACCTGCGCAGGAAGGAGGACGAGCTTTCGACCCTCGACTCTTGGGCGTGAAAGATGCAGCTGGTTTTCGGGCGGCGGTCTGGTCGATGTGACACGAATCTGGTTATGCGAGGGCAGCGGCCCTGGCCCTCCGGGCAGCCTCCTCAGGAGTCTGCTTACGATTCTGCTGAATGGTCCGGCCCGGCCAAGGTCAACGACCTCGAGAGGGAGACCTGAATTCTCTGCAGCCTGACGGACCTCCTCAACAATACGTCTCTCTCCTTCATCCAGCACGTAGTCGTAGACGACCGACCTCTTCTTGATCGTGGAGACGACCCCATAGGAGGTTGTCTGCGGGAACTCGATTTCGGTTAGGGCGACCGGAACTCTTCGGCTCTTCACGATGAGTCTGACTGGGCCCCGTCTAGGACTTATGCCGTCGTCTCCTCCTGACCTAGTAAAGTGCTGTCGACTGGAAGCGCCCTTGCGAGATAGTCGGCTCCCTTCTTCGAGAGACCAAGCTCGAACTCGACCCCCCACGGGTACTCCACGACCAGCAGCGCCAGATGGCACGAGGAAATGAGATTGCGAACTTCTTCCATCTGGAGCGTTACCTCCTCGAGGGGAAGGGTTCGCCTCTCCTTGACCAAGTTCAGAATCCGAGCCTCCATGTAGCCTAGCGAAGCAATTTCTTCCGAGACCTTCCCGATTGTTCTTGTTTCCATGGTTCATCCCGGCATCCCCGTCACCATATGGATTGTCCCGTCGTACGCCGGAGTAATGGAGCCCAGCGTGCACTGGCAAACAATAGCCGTCACTCGACGGGTGGAAGCTTATATCGCCTGCCTCCTCCGTTCTCCCTGAGAAGATGGCGGTCTACGAGATCGAGTTCAGGCTCCAGCATGATTGCCCCTACAACAACCTCTCCCGCAAGTATCCGAACCTCGTCTTCGCCCAGTGGTGCAACTACTCGATGGAGGTCCTCGAGATCTCCTACAAAGACCTCAGCGAATTCCAGACCGTCCAAGACGAAATCCAGCAGTACCTGACGAAGCTGGGCGCTAAGATCGCCCGTAAGTCGTTCAGCGGCTCCAATACCCAGATGATAGTTCACGAGTGCATCTGCGACACTGTCTACAGGAGTGTGACCTCGGTTCTGGAGAAGCACAACACTCTCGAGCTCCAACCAACGATATACCGGGACGGATGGGAGTGGTACAGGATGATCTCCTTCAGCCAGAAGGACATCAAGGCGACCTTCGACGAGCTTACGAAGTTCAGCAAGTACGAGATCATCTCGAGAACAACCCGCCCCGATTACTCGGTCCGTGAAACCTTCGTCGTCTCCACGAACAAGCTCTTCGGAGAGCTGACGGGGAAGCAGCGCGACGCGCTGGTGGCGGCCCTCGACAACGGTTACTACAGGGTGCCGAAGAAGGTCACGACGGACGAAATCGCCCATCAGATGGGGCAGCCGAGGACGACTCGGTCTTCAAGCAACCAATCCAGGACGCGGCTTCGAGGGATCGTCGTTCCCGTTGGGATGGACCGAACTCATCGCCTTAATCATGCTTGTTGCTCTCCCCCAGGAGAGCCACCACCCTATTGAAGGCGCGTATGTATTCGACCGCAAACCTGTCGGCGTTCTTCTCGGTCCCTCTGTGCTTCCCACCGGCCGACCTGATGTGGTGGTAGAATTCATGCAGGATCACGAAGGGGTCGTAGAGAAACTCCCGCTTGGCTGCGAGTATCTCTTTCCTATCTGGAGCATAGACCGCCCGCACCCCCTTCGAATGCCGCTTGAAGACGCCGACTCCCAGTCTCGGTGTATCAACCCTGTATCTCCTGCTCAGGGCCTCCAGGGCCGCCTCGGGCTGTGAATCGAGTATCATGTTCACGATGATGGCCTTGAAGCGGTCGTCTGGCTCCTCGGCCACGCGGATCTACGCCGCTTCTTCAAGAGCGAAGGTGAACTTCGCCCCGGCGAACTCTCCGGTGCTCACCTTCTCCCACTTCACGTCGTACTCCTTCGTGACCTGTTTCCCGATGATCGCTATGTGCTGTGGGAGTCCGGTCCACAGCTTCTCGACCTTGCCCTGGTCCTTCGTGAAGAGGAGGCTTCGCCGCCGCTTCATGAGGTACTTCACGGCGACGTTCTTGTGCTCATGCCCCTCGACGTCGATCTTCTCCGAGCCCGTATCTATCGTGAACCCTCTCTTCGCCATCTTCTCCTTGCTCCGCCCCCAACAGGGCTCCCAAGATTTCTAAATATGCATGTCAATAGTTGAAGGGCCCATTTGTCAAGCATTCCGAATTCGCTTCTGGGTCAATTCGTCGAACCCTGGTACGAGTCGCTCAGGAATCCGAGGGAAACTCAGGAGAGGGCGCTGCAGACGCTTCTCGCTGGATACTCCAAGACCGAGTACGGAGCGAGGTTCGGCGCCTCCAGCACTGCGTCAGTTGGGGATCTTGTGCGCGTCCGTCTCGTCTCTGAGTTGGGCGAGCCACTTCATGAATGGGGTCCCACCTGTCCCGCTCGGGTCGGTAACCTTGCTCTGTATGTAGAGGATGGCGAACTCTAGATGCTCCTTCCTGAATTCCATCACCCTCTCAAGGCAGAGGTTGTACGAGCCGATCACCGCTCCCTTCCCTCGTTTCAGCAGATACCCTCTCAATGGGCGTGCCTCCTCGTTGGCTTCGACCGCCCTGATGAACGCCCGGTGTGACCTCGGCATGTAGTTTCTCATGTCTGCGACGTAGTCTGTGAGGTCCGTCTTGGCGTGCTTCACCCCCAGGACCACATCGAGAGCCGGGATGATCGAGCTCTGCGCACCCGTCTCTCCCCTGAAGGTCGGCATCGGCTCCATCTCCTCGACCCCTTCGTAGGATATTCCCTGAAACATCTGAATGTACGGCCTGAAAGCGAAGGCGTAGACGTCAGGGCTGTTACCCTCGGGCATCCTACTCAGCGTCCCGATCATCCCTTCCAGGGATTCGGCCATGCCGTCAAGGGCGAATTTCAGTGTGTGAACGTCGTCTTTCAGGACAGCCTGCTGCAGCTGCCCTATCGCCCGAATCGCGGGGGCGGCCCTCGCCTCTATCTCCGTGTGTATCAGGATGAACCAGGGCTCGTCCTTGATTCTGACGAACTTCTGGATCGTGTCCATGTTCTCGACCCTGATCGGGCCTTCAGGATTTACCCTCCGCCAGTTGTTCAAACAGTACAGGTCGTATGAAAGTATGGGGAACCTCCTCCCCAGCCTCTTCGAGAGCCCGTAGAGTGGCACGGCGAGGCTTCTGGGTATCTTCTTCACCTTCGCCTCGTCGACCTGGTGGACGTATCCGCTCGCCAGGAAGGCGTAGATCCTTGTCGCCATTAGCAGTTCGCCCCTCCCCAGCCCATCGAAGACTCCCTCCTCAAGAACAACCAGCTGATCGATGCTCCGCCTCAGCCTGTGCGACTGCAGCAGTTCGGGTAGCTCCCCTCCGAGTCTCTCCAACTCCCTCAACTTTGGATGCGCACTTTCGCCGAACTCGAAGACAGGGTCCTCAGGAGGAAGGAAACCCCTCTCGGGGCTCACTTCAAAGAAGGGAAGGTTTAGGGTCGAGACTCTCTGTTCCACGATTGCAGCATCCGCCCCGAACTTTTAAGCCTTCGACTCCTTTGTCAGTTTTGATTGATTTGCCGTTTCTTTTGCCTTCGGAGCATCATCACACCCGGTGACTACAGCAGCAGGGGGAGACGATGCGAGAAGCGGGCTCCCTTCAGCCGGACTCGAAGACGGGTCGGTGACCCACAAGCATGGATGAACTCTACTGGCCATTGCTCTGGGCACTCGCTGGGCTCCCCGTCATATCGGCCGGCGCGAAGTACAAGCTCTCGAGGAACGCCCCGAAGGATTACGGTTACTACCTGGAGTGGAAGCTCTTCTCCACGTTCAGGTTGGGGGTCACCAAGCTCGCTGTGTTCGTCTCCGTAGGGGTGGCGCTGACTGCCCTGTCTCCCTCATTCGAGAGGATGATCTCGGCAATCTCGATTGCGGCGGTCTGCGGGATCCTCGTGGAGTCGACGACCCTGATTGGGAGGCCGCATCCCACACCTGAGTACGTCCCGCAAGATTGGGCTTGCATCGGCTGCAGGTCGAACGCGCACGACAGTTGTACCAACGTTAGAATGCTCGACAGTTTTGAGAAGAACTTCGTCTCGAAGGAAGGGACCAAGAGACCCCTCTGCTGCTGCGGGTTCAGAATCAGCGTCTTACGGCCTCTGAGCGTCTAACATTATTAACTCAAACCACATCTCGCCGCGGCGGGATAGGGATTGAAGAAGAAGAGGGGGTCTCGCTCGGTCGTCGGAGTCGGAACTCAGACCGGCGGTTACCTCCTGGTCTCCGATTCTTCGCCGAAGGGTTGGAAGCGAGTGGGGCCCTTTCTCAAGGGGGAGAGCGTAAACAGCATCTCCTTCGACTCGAAGAATGGCATCTTCTACGCGGCGAGCCTAACCGAAGGGGTATTCACCTCCAAGGACTTCGGGAAGACCTGGAGACCGAGCAGCAGGGGGCTGCACGTGCGGAAGGTCTGGACCGTCGAGGTGGACCCGAACAAGCCTGCCAATCTCTACGCTGGCACGCACTACGGGCATCTCTTCCGTTCAAGCGACGGCGGAGAAAACTGGTCGGAGGTGGCGGGGTTGCACGGAGCCCCGAAGAGAAACGAATGGGGGGTCGACTGGGCCTTCGGGACAACGGGTCTGTGCATCCACACGATTCGCATCGACCCGACCGACACCAAGCGTATCTACGTAGTCCCATCCGGCAACGGAACCTACAGGACGGATGACGGGGGTGAGAAGTGGATGTTGCTCCAGAACGGTGTGCTGGACTATTGCCCCGTCGGCGGGAAGGAAGACGCTCCAGACATACCGAAGAACGACCGAGCCACGGAGATGCAGAAGCATCTCCAGCAGGTCCATGTCTGTACCCACAAGCTGGCCCTCTCCAGGAAGAATCCGAGTGTCCTCTACCAGCAAAATCACTGCGGTGTCTACCTCTCCAACGACGCGGGAGAGCGGTGGGAGGACCGAAGCCCCGCCCCCTCAGTACGCCATGGCTTCTCGATCTCGTTAATCGAGGATGGGACCCCGGCCCTCTACGTCATCCCCGCTTATCAGGGGGAGTGCAAGAAGCACAACAGCTGCGTCCAGGGTCAGCTCGCGGTTTTTCGAAGCAGGGATAACGGACAGAGCTGGGAGAAGCTAACGAAGGGTCTCCCGAAGAACGTCCACACCTGCGTACTGCGCGATGGGATGGCCGCCGACACGATGGACCCAGCGGGGTTGTACTTTGGGACTACGACTGGCGAAGTCTACCGGAGCGGTGACGGTGGCGAGTCTTGGTTCAACCTGCTCCGTGGTGTCGGGCGGGTGCAGGGAGTCTCCGCCTTCACCACGTGAACCCGACCGACTGAATTTCTACGGCGAGCGACGCCTCAGGAGGCTAGGGCTTGCAGTTCGGCTGGAAGTTCTGGTCGACTGCGCAGAGCGTCCAAGCGAAGACCGACCCGTCTTGAGTCTGCAGCTGGTCGGCTCCGACCTGAGCCTGCTGCCAACCCTGAGTCTTGTCGTACGTCCAGATGAACCAGTACTTCGTACTGGTGCTGCCCGCGCCTCCGATCCCGCTCACCAGGTGCGACCCGTACTGGGGGAACCACTGAGCGACGACGTTACCTTTCATCAGGACGACCGTCTCGATGTAGAGGTTCCAGCCCGGCTGTAGCTGCGTGTTATTGTACCATGAACGCGTGCCGTTACCGAAATCCACGAGCACACTGTCCTGTTGAAGCTGGGTCGAGGCTGGCTTCAGGACGAGATATTCGCGCCAGAGTGCGCTCAACTCCCTGCTCGCCTCCCGGTAGACAGGCTGGGAGGTATTGACTACAGCGATACTCCTGGAGAGGAGGGAGATTGACCTGCTGTAGTTGTGTGTAGTAATACACCCCGACGGTTCCCTCTATCACGAGCAACGCCACCGCTAACGCGGCAGAACCGTAAAGGGTGCTCCTCGATGTCATTCCTGCAGCCCCCTTCCTCCTTCTCCTCCTATCCTCGACCGAAGCTCCAACCTCAGGACTCGCGGCACGAGGAGGATAACGACGGGTGCAAGGTAGGCTCCCAAGAGGAAATCGCTGAGCTCGTGGAAGAGCATGAACGGCGTTCCCAACAGCTCGGTTGAGATTATCTTCTCTAACGTTACCGTCTGCCCGAATGCGATGAAGGCGGTTCCGATGTTCGTCTCGATGTCCCAGATGAAGGCGCAGATGGCGAGGACCGCTCCGATGAAGAAACCGTCCATGGAGCCGGGACGAACGTAGCCGCTCCAGACCCGCGAAGCTGCCCACCCCGCGAGGGCATAGATCAACTCGCCCAGGACCAAGAGTGGTGTTATGTATCCAGCGATTCCCCACGGGCTGATGAAGCTCCAGGCGAGCTCGGATACCACCGCGACCGAGCCTCCGACCCTGAATCCGAAGAGGAACGCCGCCACGAAGACCAGGGTGTCGAGCAGTTTTACGCCCGGCAGGTCCGCCAGGAGAAGATTTGAGCCAACTATCAACGCCGAGAAGGCCGCGACGATTGCGAGGCTGCGTGCGCTCTGCACGGTGGCTGGATAATCCATCCAGTATTTAACGCTTGGAGGCGGCCCATCGTTCATCCCTCGGAAAATTACATAAGATAATCGAGCGATGGCTTGCCCGCGCTTTGTCAGAGGTCGCGAAAATCCTCAGGATTGCGGGCGAAAGGGAGCGTGGCCCTCTCCCGAGCTTCGTCGAACCCCACCTTCTCCTCGTCCTACTCGTCACGGGAGAGTCCGGGAGGATCGGGCGGCAGGCGCTCGCCAAGAGAGTCGGCCTGGGTGAGGGTGCTATCAGGACCATCCTGAAGAGACTGCGAGACGACGGCTACATGGAGGTGAACGCATCGGGCTGCTCGCTCACCAGGGGGGGCCTTGTCGCCTACAGAGCACTGCGGAAGCTCATTCCCGCCAGGCTCAGGCTGGATTCGACGACCCTCACGGTGGGTAGGGAGCAGGTGGCTCTCCTTGTCCGCGGAGGCGGCAGCCGGGTGGGCAACGGGATCCCTCAGAGGGATGCGGCGATCAAGGTCGGCGCGAGCGGAGCAACGACGTACGTCCTCCGCGACTCGAGATTCCAGATACCGGGAGACTCCAGCGATTGCGAGAGAGACTTCCCCAGCCCGGTATGGAAGAGACTGCGACGAGATTTGGGACCCACCGACGGCGATGCGATAATCGTCTGCGGGGCTGAAGAAGAGCTGCCCTCCGAGATTGGTGCGCTCTCGGCGGCCATCACGCTGCTGAGGTAGCACCCTCTCTACTTCGGGGTTTCTTGGGGCGGCACGGTCGTGGGGGGCGGTTTGTTCACCTGTCTGTTTATCGCCTCGGCGAAGTAGTGACCCGTAACGACGACATGGACATCCTTTACACCCTTGACACTCATCAAGCCCGTCTTGATGTCTTGCGAAATCTTCAGTGCGAAGACCGGAGGGCAGTACTGCGTCGTCGCGTGGTACTGCACGTCGACCAATCCCTCCTTGATGTCCAGCTTGTCTATCAAGTTCATCTCCACTATCGGTACCCCCACTTCTGGGTCGACTATCCTCGATATCTGCCTCTGTACCTCCTTCAAGTCTACCTGCTCGACCGACATCCTTTCTTTCGCCCCTTTGCGCTCGCGCTGCTATAAAAGATTGTCTCGGTTGAGTGCTTTCGAGGGTGCGAAACTGTATTAGCGTGGACCCGCTCGGGGGCGGATGATAGATGGATAGGGCAGAAGCCGTTCTCAGGGAGATAGAGAGGATGGGAGAGCGGAACTTCATCCCAGTAATAGGTTCGGAGAAGGGGAAGATTCTCGACGACGTAATAAGGGCCTCCAAGCCCCGGCGCGTCCTCGAGATAGGGACGCTGATCGGTTACAGCGCGATACGAATCGCTCGACTCCTCCCACGGGGCGGCAGGCTCGTCTGCATCGAGATGAACGCCCACCACGCCGAGATGGCCAGGATGAACCTGGAGCGTGCGGGGCTCTCTCAGAGGGTGGAGATAATCGTGAACGACGCGAAGCGCGCAATCCCTCGTTTGCACGGAACATTCGACGTCGTCTTTATCGATGCCGAGAAGTCGGAGTACTACACCTACCTGAAACTCGTGGAACCCCGATTACACCGGGAGAGTGTCGTCGTCGCCGACAATGCGGGGGTCTTTGCCCGAGAGATGAAAGAGTACCTCTCGTACGTCCGCCACTCGGGGAAGTACGAGAGCCGGTACTACGAATCGACGATGGAATTCGACCCCAACACCAAAGACGGCGTCGAGGTAAGCACGAAGCTCTAGCCGAAGAATTTCTTATCGTAGGACGGCTGGAAGTCGCGGTAGCGCCCTCTAATTGCCTCGACGCAGCCCATCAGTATAGACATGTATGCACGCTCTCCCCCCTCCCCCGCCTCAAGACAGTGAATCCTGTGCACCGAGTACATAGCCCGAAGAAAACTCTGTGGTCCGGGAGAGGACGAGATGTGATTCAGCTCCATCTCGACTATTCTCCTGATTTCGAGAGAGCTCAATCCTTCTGGAAACCCAGCCTCTCTATTTACGGCTAGCGATATATCGGCTCGACACCGAACGGATTTTATTCCCGTCATTGTGGGAGGGCGCGAGGACTGTTGGACACATACGAATCCATCGCCACGAAGCTCGACGTGCGCGAATTTAGCTCCAGAGCGGTCCCGGCGGAGATCAAACGCAAGGTTCTCGAGGCGGCGCGCCTCACGCAGAGCGGGAATAACCTCCAGCACTGGCGCTTCATTCTCGTCGAGGGGAAGGAGAACCTGAAGAGGCTGGCCGGAGACAGCACCTCGGGGAGATGGGTGGCGGGGGCCGAATTCGCCGTGATAGTCCTCACCAATCCCAAGTACCCATTTCACCTGCTCGACGCGGGGAGGGCGACCCAGGATATGCAGCTGGCGGCATGGAACTACGGCGTCGCCTCAGGGATCTTCACGGGGATCGACAGGCGAGCTCTCGCAAGAGACTTCGGAATCCCGGAAGAGCTCAACCCTTCCGCGGTCGTCGCCTTTGGCTATCCCCTGAAGAAAATTATCGGGAAGAAGAAACGAAAGCCCTTGAATGAGCTGGCCTTCCAAAACAAGTACGGGACGAAACTCGCGATTTAGTAGGAACGAACTCCTAACAGATGCCACCATACTCTTCCGCCGCGACCTTCTCGATGCCTGGTCGTCGTTGTCCCTCCGCGCCCCTCACACAGAGCATCTGGAAGGTCTGTGGGAAGAACTCCCGGGACTTCTCAGGGACAGGTCCGTCAGGACGTACACCTCGTGCTCGTAGGGATGCTGATCGTGGGGCGTCTGTCCCCCGGGTCCGATTTCGTAGATTCGAAGGTAGAAGTTGTTGGCGCCGTGACGCTGGTCGATCAGGTATCGAACTTTCGTGGACTTCGCGTCTCTTGTCAGAAGGGGCTCCTCGCTGACCTGCTCCCTGTTGACGATGTAGACCATCCTTCTTTCTCAGCTTCTACGCGTGCCAGCGATTTAAGTCTGCGCAGAGCCTTTCTTGAAGTCCCTAGCCAGCCCCGCCCAACCGGCTGACCCATCGAACGGCGTGTAGAGACGCACCCTGTCCAAGACACCCTCGTACCTGTCCCTGAGAAGTCCCGGGAGTTCTTCCCACAGACCTTCCAGGACGAACTCACGAAGCATCTCGTCGGAGACCTCCTGTGACATGCGGTCCCAATCCCCGCTCACCGACTTTGTGTGTAGCCTGTCGCAGGCGTCCCCCCAACCGTGGAGTTCGAGAACCCCCCTGTATGTTCTCGTCGAAGCATAGAAGGCGACCTGACGCCTGCATTCTTCTCGCGCCCTCCGCAGCTCCGCCTGATTCTTCCCTGTCGCGACGAAGACCGAGGCAGCCAGTTGCAACTGACCGCGGCTTCGTCCCGACTTCGCCAATCCTTCTCGAACCGAACTGAGGATTCGTTCCTTCACGTACCGCACGGTGTGGAGGGGATGAATGTGGAGTCCGTCGCAGAGTTCTCCCGCGAGCACGCACATCCGCGAGTTCACGCCGGCGAGGAAGATCGGAATCTTGGGATGCTCGATCGGACCGGGATTGAAGAAGGGCGTCATGAGGTTGACCTTGTAGAACCT